>NZ_JACJDP010000027.1:0-54473 GCF_014163575.1 Psychromonas sp. SR45-3 | reverse complement strand
ATTGTTAAAGAGCGTGCCTTTCGGCTAGGCGGCGTATATTACGCGCCTTTCGAACATTGTCAACGTTTTAATTTAACTTAATTTCGAAGCGAACTACGAAGCGTTAATACGTTAAAAACTATTCTAAAACTCGGTGGGTAACTTGCGCTACATCCCGTGTCTGTGGGGTCGCATTATAGGGATTGAGATCACATTGGCAAGTGTTTTATTACGATTATTTGCAATTAATTTTTATACCTAGTTTGAACACAAGTTATCCACAATTTTGGTTTTGTTATCCACACTTTTGTGTCGTATAGTGGCCTTTTATTATGTCGATC
Organism: Psychromonas sp. SR45-3; assembly: GCF_014163575.1. Taxonomy (NCBI): domain Bacteria; kingdom Pseudomonadati; phylum Pseudomonadota; class Gammaproteobacteria; order Alteromonadales; family Psychromonadaceae; genus Psychromonas; species Psychromonas sp. SR45-3. Next base: position 54,153 of record NZ_JACJDP010000027.1, on the reverse strand, counting down.
AAGAAGGTTTATTATGTTTCCTACACTACGTCCTTATAAGAATATATATCCTACAATCGGTGATGCTGTTTATATTGACCCTTTTTCTTCTATTATTGGTGATGTAACACTCGCTGATGATGTCAGTATTTGGCCTATGTGTGTATTACGCGGTGATGTACATTCTATTTCTGTTGGTGCTCGCACCAATATTCAAGATGCTTCTGTATTACATGTAGCCAGAAAAGGAGAAGCTTCTTCTACTGGCTACTCGCTGGTCATTGGCGAAGACGTTACTGTAGGACACAAGGCAATGTTACATGCCTGCCAAATTGGCGATCGTGTTTTGATTGGTATGGGAGCCATTATATTAGACAATGCACACATTGAAGATGATGTTATTATTGCGGCTGGTTCATTAGTGCCCCCTAATAAAGTATTAGCTTCTGGCTTTTTATATGTGGGTTCACCTGCAAAACCTGCTCGTGCATTAACAGAAGCTGAGTTTGCTTTTTTAAAACGCTCTGCTAGCCACTATGTTAATTTAAAAAATGAGTATCTTGAAGAAACACCTTCATAACGGTGATAGTCATAAGTAGAAACAACTTTCATACTTATATTATTAAATCGCGCTAGATTATTAAGCAGTATATTGGACTCTTTATATTAAGCCCCATGTACTGCTACTTCTTTTTACTCAAAACCTATCGTTTCTTCGTCACCTCTACATTACCTATATCTATACCTTTATCAGTTCTATCCTTATTTTCTTATCTGTACTTTCTTATCTGTGTTTTGTAATCACTGGATTCTTATTCATATAAATAATAGCTATTTAAAGCGTTGTTATGTGATTGCGATGTTTTCCGTCAGCAATTCAAATAAGCGGTCACATTACTAACACCTAAATGATTGCCGCTTACCTATTAATTCGCATTGTTCTAACAACTTTAGTGAGCAGCCAATAATGACGCACTTTATATTAAGCCGCTAAATCCACTTGATGATTCAATTTCATTATTTTTAAATATTACTTATTTTCAGCTACCTACTTACCACATTATTTTTCTGTCTCTCGCGTTCGTTTGCTCTCACTTTCTGCATTAATAAGGGTTTTATTTTACACCTCTAAATTGATACCTAAATAACAAGGCTATACCTTTTGTCACGTTAGAACATAAACACCTCTAACGGCTTTCTTTAAACAATCTATTTATAAAAGGAAATACGATGAAAAATGTATACTTTGATCATGTCCAAACCCCAGCAATACCTTCACTACTAGCAAAACTTCCTTATTGGCCAACGCATGTTAAACGAGATATTGCAGCGCGCAGCTGGAGTCAAACGGATATTAATGAGCAGATAAATTTAGCTGAATGGCAACAATATTTGCATGACTTACCAAAAGACCCTTATGTTGAGACGCGTTGGAAAAGTATGTCTTGGCTTTATTTTACTGAGGGTGGCGATCTTAAAACATTAGATAACTGTCCTATGGCACAGGGTGGTGCTTATAACGATGCCGATACGATGGCTGATAAATTACGTCACTATCCTGCAATGGATAAGACCTTTTTACAGCGTGAAGATGTGCAAGAGTTTATTAAAGCATGGGCGGAACTTTGGAATATCAACCCACAAGAGCCGATCTTGATGCAAATCACAGGTGTCAAAGGAAAGCAGTCGTTAGATCCTTTACAAGGTCAAGGCATCCATCAAGATGGTAGTCAGTTTTTAAGTATTCTGGTGATTAATAGAGAAAATGTAACTGGGGGGTTAAATACTATCTATAAGGATAAAGCGGGCAAACAGTTAATAGCGGATAGCACATTAGCGCCGGGTGAAATGATGCATATTCGCGATAATGAGGTTTTTCATAACATCTCATCTGTGCAACCACTCGATCAACAACAACCTTTTGAGCGATTTATCATTATTATTAATGCTCGTTTTAACGATACCTTTCAAAATCGTATTTTACGTCAACACTTTCCTGACGCGGTACTTCATAACAGTTAAAAATTGTATTAGGTGCTTATATTAAGAGTTAATTCTCAATATAGTTGATCTACACCAGTGCAGACCAACCTATTTAATAAGATAAGGTGTTATTTCTTAAACAGAAATAACACCTTTTTTCTTGTTTTAGCTTTTAGTCATTTCTTTATGCAATAACATACTTGTTTTGTAGTTTAACTCTAGCGCTTTTTCACTATTAGCATGCTCACTGACAAACATCGCACAATCTTTTAACACTTTATCAGGCATGGTTGCTTTACTTTCAGGACTAAAACCTAGTTTCATAAAGAAATCTGGCATACGAGTTAATGCAAACAATCGTTTAATCGCTAATTTTTCAGAACGTTTAACTAGAAGCTCTACGATTGCACTACCTTGGCCACGACCTTCATAACCAGGTTCAATACCTATTGAACGAATTTCAGCTAAACCAGTGTCATAAATATGAACCGAGCCACAACCTGCGACTATTCCGTCCAATTCAGTGACAACAAACTCATCAATTGATTTTGCTAAATCTGATTTATCACGTGGTAAGTTTTCACCTTTTTCCACCCAGTAATTAACCATTGACTCAATACGGTCTATATCGTCAACATTTGCTGATCTAATCACAATACCTGACTTGCCGCGTTTAGATAAACGTTGCTCAGCTTCTGTTAATGCAAACTCCACTTGATGTGGTGCAACACCACCTAATGCAGTACGCGCAGCTAACGTTGCTTCTAATGTTAAGGTTGGATAAACATCATCTTCAATCACGCTAGAGAATTGTTTAAACTCTGCTACGGTTAACTCTTCTAATGGTACGCCTTTTTCGATCGCCGACACAACAGCGACACCTACGATATGGTGAGCTTCACGGAAAGGGATCCCTTTGGCTACTAAATAGTCAGCCAATTCTGTTGCATTTGAGTAACCACCTTGTGCAGCTTCTTTAGTACGCTCTTCATTAACCTTAAGGTTTGTTAAGGCCATTGCACCCATTTCTAGGCAATCGCCCCATGTATCTAATGCGTCAAATAGCCCTTCTTTGTCTTCTTGCATATCTTTGTTATACGCAAGCGGTAACGCTTTTAATGTCATTAACATACCTGCTAATGAACCAAATACACGTCCAGACTTACCACGAATCAACTCCATTGCATCTGGATTTTTCTTTTGTGGCATTAATGACGAACCTGATGTCACTTGATCTGACATTTCAATAAAGCCAGACTCACCACTGTTATAGAAAATTAAATCTTCAGCCATACGTGATAGATGTACCATTGATAATGTTGCACAACTCATCAATTCAACAACGTGGTCACGGTCAGACACTGAATCTAAACTATTGCGTGTTGCGCGTTTAAAACCTAGCGAATGCGCTAGTACGGTTCTATCCATCGGATAACCAGTACCGGCTAATGCGCCACTGCCTAATGGGCAAGTATCCATACGGTCAATACAATCTTCTAAACGACTATGGTCACGCTCTAACATTTCTAAATACGCTAAACACCAATGTGAAAATGTCACCGGCTGAGCACGTTGTAAATGCGTGTAACCTGGTAAGACAACAGATTGATGAATACGTGCTAATTCAATCAACTTAGCTTCTAATGTATTAAGGTGAACAATTAACTCTTGTGCAGTTTTTTTACACCATAATTTTAGGTCGGTAGCAACTTGGTCATTTCGGCTGCGTCCAGTGTGTAGTTTTTTACCCAAATCACCGACTTTATTGATTAGCTGCCCTTCAACCCAAGAATGGATATCTTCAGCGTCAGATTGTAAAACTTGCTCTGGGTTGGCTTGCACTGAAACTAGTAATTCATTTAAGCTTTTATCAATACTAATTTGTTCATCAGAAGTTAATACATTTACCGCTAACAACGCTTTTGACCATGCTATTGAGCCAATAATATCCTGTTCAGCTAAACGGTAGTCAAACTTCAAGGAATCATTAAATAATTTAAATTTTACGTCTGCCGCTTGGCTAAAACGTCCGCCCCATAGTGCCATTTGTTACTCCATTCTGACTTGGCAATCATGCCAAATCCATTTGTTAAGGGATTACTATTAATTTCACATCTATTTATAAACGCACTGTTTTTTAAAAACGCTTATAAATAGAAATTCCTGCCCTCGATAACCGAGAGCAGGAATTTTATAACATATTTTGTTTATTTGTTACTGTTTAGCTTACGAATACGGCTAGACAGTGAATATAAACGGATGAAACCTTCAGCATGTTTTTGGTCGTAAACGTTGTCATCACCAAATGTAGCAAACTCTTCAGAGTAAAGGCTATTTGGAGAACGTTTCTTCACAGCTGTTGCTTGACCTTTGTAAAGACGAACAACCACTTCACCGTTTGCATCTTTTGCTAGTGACTCAGATGCCGCTAATAAAGAACCACAAAGTGGTGTGAACCAACGACCATCATAAACTAAGTGAGCAAATTCTTGGCCCACTTGATCACGCCAGCGACGAGAAGGTTTGTCGTGTACTAGTTCATCAATACCACGCAGTGCAGTGACCATCACTGTACCTCCTGGCGTTTCATAACAACCACGAGACTTCATACCAACCGTACGATTTTCTGTGATATCGATACGGCCAACACCATGAGCGGCTGCTTTCTCGTTTAATACCATTAACGCATCGTAAGGAGAAAGTTCAACACCATCAACCGCAGTAACACGTGCATTTTCAACTTTTAACGTAACGTATTCAGGCTCATTTGGTGCATCAAGCGGATCAACCGTTAATGTCCAAACACCTTTACTTGGTTCGTTGTATGGGTCTTCTAGCTCGCCACCTTCGTGCGAAATGTGCCATGCATTTGCATCACGGCTGTAGATTTTAGTCGCGCTTGCTGTTGTTTCAATATTACGCTCAGCAAGGTAGTCCAATAAATCTTCACGAGAAACCATATCCCACTCACGCCAAGGTGCAATAACTCGTAGCTCTGGTGCTAGTGCAGCAAAACAGCTTTCAAAACGGATTTGGTCATTACCTTTACCCGTACAACCATGACAAACGGCATCAGCACCTACTTTTAAAGCAACTTCAACTTGTGCTTTAGCGATGATTGGACGCGCCATAGACGTACCTAATAAGTAAGTACCTTCATATACCGCGCCAGAAGCAATCGTTGGGTAGATGTAGTCTTTAACAAATTCTTCTTTCAAGTCAACGATGTGACATTCAGAAGCACCTGAAGCAATTGCTTTTTCGTGCAAACCAACTAATTCTTCTGCTCCTTGGCCCACATCGGCACAAAACGCTACGATTTCACAATCATCATAAGTTTCTTTTAACCATGGAATGATTGCTGATGTATCTAGACCGCCTGAATAAGCGAGAACAACTTTTTTAACTTTACTCATTGATTATTTCCTTTCGTCTACATCTATTTGTTAATTAAGGTAAGCATTATAGCGTTTTGTATGTGCATTCTATTTTCAGCTTGATCAAAAATCAATGAAGCTGGACCATCCATTACATCAGACGTGATGTCTAAACCACGATGTGCAGGTTGGCAATGTAAAATATGTTTAATACCTGTGTCATCAAGTAATGCTTGGTTAATTTGGTATGGCATAAATTTAGCTTTGATTTGCTCTAATGGCGTATCATCGCCCATTGATAACCAAGTGTCGCCATAAACAACGTCATAACCTTTAATATCTTCAATATTATTAGTTACAGTAATTGTAGCACCTGTTTCTTTTGCGATTTCTTCTGCTTTTTTAAGAATTTGTGCATCTGGACTATGTCCTAATGGACAAACTGCAGTCACGGTTGCACCTAAGATAGCACCAGCAATGAATAACGAATGTGTAACATTATTACCATCGCCGATATAAGCCAATTTCACTTTTGTTAAATCATCGTAGTTTTGCGAGATGGTTAAAAAGTCAGCCATGCCTTGGCATGGGTGGTATAAATCACATAATGAGTTAATAACAGGTACTGAAGCGTACTCTTGCATCTCAACCAATGTATTGTGGTCAAATACACGTGCAACAATACAATCTGCCCAGCGAGATATATTTGCGGCAAAATCTTTAACGTCTTCGCGGCTACCCATTGCACCATTAGTCTGATCTAAATAAACCGCATGACCGCCTAATTTATTCACACCAATATCAAAGGTGACACGCGTACGCAGTGATTGTTTCTCAAATAAAGTAACAACGCTTTTACCGGCTAATGCCTGTGCATATTTACTTGGATTTGCTTTTAAATCTTTACCCAATGCAATCAAGTCTAATGCTTGTTGTTGAGTCATTTCCATGCCGGTTAATAAATTTTCCATTGTCACTCTCTATTTAATCTTTATTTAATTACTTTGGTTCCCACTGCTTTACCTGCAAGCAATGACACTAAATTTTCAGGATTCTTCCAACTTGCTAACATCACATAACCTAATTCATCGGCGGCTTGTAATGCGGCTTTTACTTTCACAGCCATACCATCTTGAATCACATTTTCAGCGATAAGTGTATCAGCTAGTTGCGTATTTAACTCAGGAATAACCTGTTTCTGTGCGTCCCATACGCCATCAACATCGGATAAAAATACCAACTCTGCCCCCACTAGCTCACAAATAGCAATAGCCGCTTGGTCTGCATTTACATTATATAAATTACCATCTTCACCAATTGCGATTGAAGAAATAACCGGTAAGAAGTTACCCGCTAATAACGTATTAATCAGTGTCGGGTTATTAGGGCTACATATGCCTACGGCACCTAAGTCTGGATCCATCTGTTTTACTGAACAACTAAAGCCATCTGCGAGTGATAAGCCAACAGCTGACAAACCTGCTTGTAATGCTTTTGCCATCAATAATTTATTTGATGTACCTGCAAGGGCACCTGCAACATAAGGAATTTGATCAAATGGTGTAATACGTAAACCATTTTTCTTTTCACTTTTAATGTTCATTTTACTGAGCACGTCTTCAACAATCACACCACCACCGTGTACCAGCAATAACGGGCGCTGTTGTGTTGCTAAATATTCCGTTAACGCAGTGAATAAATTGGTCAATGCTTGATTGTTTTCTAATACTGCTCCACCTAGCTTAATGAGCAGTGGTTTTTGTTGTGATTGTGATTGTGATTGTGATTGTGTCATTGAAAATCCGTTTTATAAAATAGAAGTCGTCATATCAAAACCAAAACGTAAATTAATGCATTGCATTGCTTGTGAAGAAGCGCCTTTAAGCAAATTATCAATTGCACTAAATACCACTAGGTCTTGGCCATCAAGCGCCCAACCTAAATCACAGAATGGGGTGCCGACTACATTCTTCAGTGCAGGGAAAGTCCCTTCCATTAAACGCACTATCGGTTTATCTGCATAAGCAGTTTGATATGCTTGGTTTACTTGTTCAGCCGTGACACCTTCATTTAGTACCACATTAATACTGGCTAAAATACCACGTTTGAAACTGCCTAAATGTGGTGTAAATACCACGTTAGTGCCTAAGTGTTGATCAATCTCAGGTTTATGACGATGAGTGAAAACACCGTAAGGCTGTAAGCTCACTTCACAAAAGCTACTCGCAACATTCGCTTTACGCCCTGCACCACTTACACCGCTAGTTGCATTAATCGTTGGTTTTATACCTTGTTTAATAAAACCACCTTCAAACAAAGGTTTTAATGCAGTTAAAGAAGCTGTTGTGTAACAGCCAGGTACTGCAATTAGGTCAGTCTCTTTTACCTGTTCAGCGTTCCATTCTGCTAAACCATAAACAGCCTGTGCTAATAATTCAGGGTATTGATGTGTAAAGCCGTAATATTTTTCATAGAAACCTACTGATTGAACACGAAATGCACCTGATAGATCAAATACCACCGTATTCTCAGCTAAAAACAAAGGTGCTAAGTCATGGCTCACTTCATGAGCGGTCGCTAAAATAACGATATCAATATTTTCACAGGCCGCTTTAATTCCGCTTACACCAAGAGGTTGTAATGGTAAATCCACGCAACCGCGTAAATTGCCGTATAAATCGGAGATTTTTTTGCCTTTATCTAAGCTACCTTCAGAAACATACAATCCAGATAATTCGATACTCGGATGGCGCGTTAAAAACGTCGCTAATTCTGCTCCCGTGTAACCGCTAGCTCCCACTACAATCGCTTTTAACATAAAGAAAATTCCTGTTTAATTACTAACTTAATACGTGATAAATAAACTCGATTAACAGTATAAAGGTAGAGTCACTTGATATAAAGCTATACTCTAAATCAAAGTGACTATTTATTCAATAAATGTGAATAAATATATAAAAAATGTTAAGTTGTTTTTTGCTTGTATCACTTTGTTTATTTTGACTTATAAAAGCCACACAAAAATCTATTGTAAGGATATGAATATAAAGCGATTTTCTTTTAATAATCTTATTTTTAAATTCATTCTTTTATTGGTTATTACCGTGTTATAGCTAATTACCGCCCTGTTTTACAGGTCCAATAAAATGATAAATTTGATTGCGTTGAATAAAAGATAAAAAGTCAGCTAATCCATTATTTTTTTATGAGCATAAAAATAGCTTTAATATTACGCACAATCAGGCATAAAATAAAAATGCTTAAGTATTTAGAGCCACCACAGAGTAATGTAAAAAATTGTAGTAAACACAGAATATGCCAAAGTAGGTTTATTCATTAATAAATATCATCTTTATGACTCGTTGTATTAAGAGTGTGATCTTGTATCAATAAAATAAGTGATTTTCCTATTAATAGATCATTTATTTTAGCCACAACAGTGGAACAGTGAGTTAATACAATGAGCTTAAGCTCAATATTAAGGAACAGTATGTCATTACCAGCTTTCATCGACTTATATAAAGACCTTATCAAACTACCTTCCATTAGCTCTACAGATGGTGCATGGGACCAAAGTAACGTTGCCGTGATCAATCAACTTGCAGAATGGTTAACTGACCTCGGCTTTAGTACCGAAATAACAGAAGTAAAAGCTGCACCGGGAAAGTTTAACTTGGTGGCAACCCTAGGTTCAGGTGACGGTGGCTTATTGCTTGCAGGCCATACCGATACGGTTCCTTATGACGAAGGAAAATGGCAGACGGATCCATTCCAAGTGGTAGAAAAGGACAACCGTTTATATGGTTTAGGTACTATCGATATGAAAGGTTTTTTTGCTTTTGTTATAGAAGCATTAAAAACAATCGACCGAAGCAAACTCACCAAACCGTTACGTATTTTAGCTACCGCAGACGAAGAAACGACCATGTCTGGTGCACAACAGATCTCCGAGCAAAAACATTTCAAGCCTGATTATGCGGTGATTGGTGAGCCAACTGGGATGGTACCGGTGACCATGCATAAGGGGCACATGTCTGAAGGGATCCGCATTACCGGTAAAAGCGGCCATAGCTCAGATCCGGATAAAGGCTTGAATGCCATTGAAATAATGCATTTAGTATTGTCTGAACTTAAGAAAGTACAGCAAACTTTCAAAGAAAAATATAACAACCCACACTTTGAAGTGCCCTACCCGACACTCAACTTTGGTGCGATCACTGGGGGTGATAGCCCTAACCGTATTTGTGGCTGCTGTGAATTACATATTGATATGCGTCCTATTCCTGGTGTCACCACTAATGAATTATTTATTACGGTGAAACAGGCATTAACTGAAATTGAAAAACGCTACCCGAATAGTATAGAAATGTTTCATTTACATGAGCCGATCCCATCTTATCAGTGCCCACTTCATTCAGATTTGATCGATAATGCAGAGATTTATACCGGTAATAAAGCGACCAGCGCCAATTACTGTACTGAAGCGCCATTCATTCAAGCATTAGGTTGCGATACCATCGTCCTAGGCCCGGGTCATATTACTCAAGCACATCAACCTAATGAATTTTTAGATCTTTCCTTTGTAAAACCAACGCAAGAGGTAATAACAAAACTTATTCAACATTATTGTTCATAAAATATAAGTGTATTTTTTCCGTAATTAAATTACGAGAAAATTATTTACAAGAAAAGAAATACGCAATGCAAGCGAAGCTAGATTGACTAGCCTCTTCATTGTGGTATTTTATTTAGTTCTACGACAAGAAATTGTAATTTTATTACAGGAATAGGGAAGTACGATGACAGAAGAATATGCAAACCTGCGAGGCAATGTTAGTTTATTAGGTCAATTACTTGGAAAAAGTATTAGCGACCACCTGGGTGAATCATTCCTTGAAAAAATTGAAAACATCCGTCAGCTTTCTAAATCATCTCGCGCAGGTAATAACCAAGATGGCGAGCGTTTGATTGAAGTGTTATCAAACTTAAGTGACCATGAATTATTACCAGTGGCACGTGCATTCACGCACTTTTTAAACCTAGCCAATATCGCAGAACAATTCCATGGCATTTCTCGCCATTGTGATACTGGTGTTTGTGCACCTGAGCCGCTACAGCAATTAATCTCAAAATTAAAAAGCAGCGATATCTCAGAAGAAGAGATGCAAAAAACAGTTGCTGAATTAAAAATGGATATGGTGCTAACAGCACACCCAACGGAAATAACACGTCGTACTTTGATCCACAAACACAGTGCCATTAACCAATGCTTGAGTCTTTTAGAACTCACTGATATCTCTGATAAAGAGCGCGACCAACTGTTAGTACGCCTTGAACAGTTAATTACACAAGCTTGGCACACCAATGACATTCGTAAAAACCGCCCGACACCTGTTGATGAAGCAAAATGGGGTTTTGCGGTTATTGAAAACAGCTTATGGGAAGCAGTTCCTCAATATGTGCGAGAATTAGACAAAACCTTACAAGATGGTTTAGGTATCTCATTGCCACTTGATGCATCGCCAATTAAGTTTACGTCATGGATGGGTGGAGACCGAGATGGTAACCCATTTGTAACGGCTGAAGTTACCAAAGAAGTATTAATTACTAGTCGTTGGGTCGCTGTCAGTTTGTACCTTGAAGATATTCAGGAACTAACAAAAGAGTTATCAATGGATAACTGCGATCCAACTTTACGCGCTATTGTGGGTGAAGGTGTTGATGAACCTTACCGTGCAATCCTACGTAAATTACGTACAGAACTAAAAGAAACCTTAACGGCATTAAGTGCAACCTTGCAAGGCCATGAAAGCAACGCAAAAGATATCATCATCACAACTAAGCAGCTTAAACAGCCATTAGAGTTATGTTACAACTCTCTGATCAATATGGGCATGGCTTCTATTGCGAACGGGTTACTATTAGATATTTTGCGCCGTGTAAACTGTTTTGGTGTCAACCTGGTTAAGTTAGATATCCGTCAAGATGGTGAACGTCATGGTGATACCTTATCTGAACTAACACGTTACTTAGGTATTGGCGATTACAACGCTTGGAATGAAGAGGACAAACAAGCCTTCTTATTACAAGAGCTAAATAGTAAACGCCCGCTTATTCCTTCTGCTTGGAAGCCTTCCGCTGACGTTCAAGAAGTATTAGATACCTGTAGAGTTGTTGCAGCAACTGACCCCGAAGCCTTAGGCATTTATATTATTTCAATGGCTCGCCAAGCTTCTGATGTGCTAGCAGTGCAATTGCTACTAAAAGAAGTCGGTTGTCCATTCCGTATTCCTGTTGCTCCATTATTTGAAACATTGGACGATTTGAATAATGCAGCCGATGTGATGAAACGCTTATATGCAGTTGACTGGTACCGTGGTTATATTAACGGTGAGCAACATGTCATGATTGGTTATTCTGATTCAGCTAAAGATGCTGGCGTAATGGCGGCTAACTGGGCGCAATACACCTCACAAGAAGCGCTAATTAAAATCAGTGAAGATAACGACATTCAATTAGTATTGTTCCACGGCCGTGGCGGTACAATTGGTCGTGGCGGTGCACCAGCACAACAAGCATTATTGTCACAACCTCCAGGTTCTTTAAAAGGTGGATTACGTGTAACAGAGCAAGGCGAGATGATCCGCTTTAAGTTTGGCTTACCAAAAGTAGCGGTACACAGTTTGAACCTTTATACCGCGGCTATTTTAGAAGCTAACTTACTGCCACCACCAGCACCAAAACAAGAATGGCGAGATGTAATGCAACAATTTGCAGAGCAGTCATGTGAAGAGTATCGCCACTTTGTACGTGATGAGCCTGACTTTGTGCCTTATTTCCGTAGCGTGACACCAGAGTTAGAGTTAGGAAAATTAGCTTTGGGTAGTCGTCCAGCTAAGCGTAAACCTAACGGCGGCGTTGAAAGTTTACGTGCAATCCCATGGATTTTTGCTTGGAGTCAAAACCGTTTGATGTTGCCAGCCTGGTTAGGCGCAGGTACATCACTTAAAACATTACTCGACGAAGGTAAAAAAGACCTGTTGCAAGAAATGTATGTTAACTGGCCTTTCTTCCATACTCGTTTAGAAATGTTTGAAATGGTATTCATGAAGGCTGATGAAGAGTTAACTAAGTTTTATGAAGAACGTTTAGTACCAAAAGAGTTATGGCCTTTAGGCGAACGCCTACGTGAGAACCTGAAGTTAACACGTGAAACGGTTTTAGAAACCATTCCAGATCACCAGTTAATGCAAGAACAACCTTGGATAAAAGAGTCAATCAAACTACGTAACCCGTATGTTGATCCACTAAATATGTTGCAAGCTGAGTTATTGTCTCGTTCACGTTCATGTGAGAAAAATGAAACGATTAACCCAGATATTGACCAAGCGTTAATGGTGACTATTGCAGGTATCGCGGCTGGTTTACGTAATACAGGTTAAGGTTTAATAAACAACTAAAATAGCAATTTTATCATATTGCTTTAGCAGCCCTTTTGTAATGATATAAAAGGGCTGTTTTTTTATCATTAATTATATTCTGCTCTGTCCCTGCTGATAATTATCCTCATCTTCTGTCCACATTAAAATTAAATAGCCAAATAACGTAGTAACTCAGTAACCAAATCTTCAATCACCAAAGCAGCAAACAAATTATATTGTCACAGCCCTGCTTTAATTACTCGACCTGCTTAGCTTTCGTCTGATAACACGATGTCTTTATTTTCAACTTTTTTATGGTGGTTTAGATAAGAGTGAATATGATAAAATCCATTTTTGACAAGAACTCGGTAAAAAGATGACTAACGATATAGCAATACAACAACTGGATGCACTTGGATTACGCTGCCCTGAACCAGTAATGGTGATCAGAAAAACGGTACGTAAATTGGAAGCGGGTGATTTATTAGAAATTATTGCAGACGACCCAGCCACCACACGCGATATCCCTAGTTTTTGTCGCTTTATGGAACATCAATTAGTAGAAGCACAAATTGAAACACTGCCTTACCGCTATTTGATCAAGAAAGGGTTGAAGTAATAAACAACGAGCCAATTAAGAGTTAACTAACAAATACCTTGATTAATTAACAAACACCTTGGTTTCGACATTAATTTTATTCTTAAAAAACCTCAGTTCTGATTAATAAAAGCGAAATTATATTTAAAATCATAACATTATATTTTTTGGCTACACAGCGCCGCTAGTTTTGCGTAGTTCAAGGCGAATTATTGAAGCAATAACTGGTTATTGATAGGTAATTTAACGAAGAAATTCGCAGAAATAGCGGTGTTGTATCGCTTTGCTTATCCATAACTGAGGTTATTTAGCAACCTATACCCGAGATCAATGAAGATACTTAATTTTTTGGTCTAATGATGATCATGCTATCTCAATGCAAAAAATCAACTTAACCTCTGACCAAAAACATACATTAATGCAGTTGCATCATTCAACTAGTGATAAGCAAGTTTGTGACCGTATTAATGCAATTATCCACCATTCAAATGGCTGGTCTACCCATCGATTGCCGAAGCGTTATTTATTCATGATATAAGTGTTATTCGACATATCAATGAGGATCTTTCAAGGGTGAATTAAAACCTGAAAATGGAAGCTCCCGAGGTTATTTATCCATTGCTCAAACAGAAACGTTAATACTTCATTTATCCCAGAATACTTATCGATATTCGTATCAAATTATTGATTATATTTTTGACCTTTGGCGCATATCATTCAGTATTTCTGGGTTAAATAAATAGTTACATCAACATGAATTTAGCTATAAATATCCCAAAGGTGTCCCTCATAAATTTGATGCTGAAAATTTATTGAATATTACGATCACCTTAAAGCCAATTCAGGTAAAAAGCCTATTTTATTCATGGATACAATGCCCCCATTCATTCGACTAAAGTGACATGAGGATAGATTCGAACCGGTCATGATAAAAGCATTAAGACAACAGGAAGCCTAACGCGACTAAACATCATAGGTGCATAAGTTTGAATTAAATTGGGTCAGCCATTGTGAAACGTTATGAAAAAGTGAACAGTGAATATATTAATTTATTCTTAGAGGAGCTGAGAGCACAGCATCCATCTAATCTTTGTGTTCATTTAGTAGTAGATGGTGCAGCTTGCCATCGCGCTAATATTATTAAAAATAAAGCGAAAGAGTTTCGAGAATAAATAGATGATTTTTTTGAAAGAAAACTGCCAGAAATAGAAGACTCATTATTGAGTCTAATTAATGGCAACTTTCAAAAGATAACGTCTGCATCGTGAAGTGGGATGGGTATATATCTTTGTACGAAGCTGTCGGGCGAACACCGCAACAGCTTATTCATGCGTAACCAAATAAAAAGATCATGAATCATTATTTGTAAAAGATTTGAAACTTAATCTAGCTCGTTTTCAGCTTGCTGAATAGCAGAAAACTCTTCAGCAGCTGAATGTTTTGATACTTCTTTATGTTTAAATACAAAGAAATATGCCATACCAACGGCATAAAGTCCCATTGCCCAAAATGCAGCACGGATGTCATAAACAAAACAAGATGTTAATGCAATCAATGCAAGAACAATAGTGATCCATGCAGTCACAACACCACCAGGAGCTCGGTAAGGACGGTGTAGATCAGGTTCTTTACGACGTAATAAAATAAAACTATAAGCTTGTAGTGCATAAGAGATCGTGGCGCCAAATACAGCAATTTGGATCATCATATCGCCTTCACCAGTAAGCGAGGCAATAAAGCCAACAATCCCTGGTACGATCAAGCCCCACAGTGGTACTTTAGTTTTCGTTGTAAGGGATAATGACGCAGGTAAATACCCAGCACGAGAAAGTGCAAATACCAAACGACTATAACCATAAACAATAGAGAAAAAAGAAGCAATTAAACCACTTAAACCAACAACATTAACAAAGTTAGCTAACATTGAGTTTTCACCATAAGCAACACGCAACGCATCAACCAATGGAGCGCCATAACCACCAGCAGCAGAGGCGCCTGCAACACCGGGAACGAGGAACAATACAACCCCAGCTGAAACGAGTAGGAATACCATTGCGACAATAATACCGCGAGGTAAATCTTTTGCTGGATCTTTCGCTTCCTCTGCAGCTAGCGGTACACCTTCAACCGCCAAGAATAACCACATGGCAAAAGGTAATGCAGCCCAAACACCAACCCAACCTTCAGGTAAGAATGTTGTTGAACCAATCACTTCTGGATTGGGGGCAATATCAAATAGGTTAGCCGCTTCAAAGTGCGGAAGCAGACCTATTGCTGTAACGATGATCGCCACCACGGCAAATGCAGTAATTACCATCATGGTCTTCATCGCTTCACCGGCACCAACCAAATGCACACCGATAAAGACGATGTAGAAAACAGCGTAAACCATTGGTCCATTCAAGCCAGTTAGTGCTTCAACATAATTACCAATAAAAATAACAATCGCAGCTGGTGCGATTACATATTCCAACAACACCGCTAACCCAGTCGCAAACCCACCAACAGGCCCCATAACTCGACGAGCAAAACTATAGCCACCACCTGCAGTCGGAATAGCAGCTGATAATTCGGCTAAGACTAGAACTAATGTAAAATACATCAGCCCCATCGCGATTGTGGCAATAAGCATACCACCCCAACCAGCAGTTCCGATACCAAAGTTCCAACCAGCATAATCACCAGATATTACATATGATACGCCGAGTGTCGCAAGTAGCATCCAACCCGCTACCCCTTTTTTCAGCTGTCGATGTTCCATAAACTCTTTGGAACCAATACCTGATGACTCTTCGTGATTTGACATAAATTTTCCCTTTAATTAAAATTATTATGTTGGCGTTAAGGTTATTTGGCGGAGACCTCCAAATTGAACAGCATCCTTTCAATCCCTACATCAAACCTATTTTCCAAGTGGTATTTGACTTCTTCTTCATGCTTTATTTTCAAGTATTAGCTTGAAATTAAACTTTTCCTTCTAGAATTTCTTTTCGTGGTTGTGCAATGACTTCCATATTCACTAAAACACCTTTATGTTTAATACACTCAACCGCGGCATCCACAGCTGCCTGTACCGCAGCAACATCACCAGTGAAGGTCACAAAACCTTTACCACCAATCGCCATTGCCATGTGTACTTCTAACAGTTCGATATTTGCCGCTTTCACCGCTGCATCGGCAGCCTCTACTATTGCAGCAACCGAAAATGTTTCGATGATTCCCAATGCATCTGAACGCTCAATAATGCGAGATCCAGAAATGGCAGGAAATACATCAGGATGTACATTCGCAATGATTAAATCATCAACAACCTCACCTGCACCAACCTGTAATCCAGTCGCAACTGCGGCATTGATAGATGCAACATCACCACTTACCATCACCATAAATTTGCCGGGACAAATTGTGCGGTTAAACAAGATGTTAACCTCTGCGGCTTTTAACATTGCATCTGCCACTACGTAGCCTCGCGCAATCGAATTCAATTCAATACAACCAATGGCATTTATCATTTTTTCACTCTTCTAATTATTGTTTATTAAGTCAGCGGTGCGTTCAATTACCACGATATTACTGAGTTCAGTCACTGTGCCGTCGATACTGGCATGTACAGAAACACTTAGTGCTTGATCCACTGCAGCTCCGATTAGTTGGCCCTTGCTCACAATGTCTCCAACCTTGACGACCGCTAAAGCGGGGGCACCGATATGTTGAGATAACGGTATTGATACTTTTTCCAAATTTAACATTGGCTCAAGAAGATTTGCCGTCCTATGACTGTATTGCAATACTTCCAATCGTTGCATTAAGCGCTTAGTAGGTATTTTTCGGTAATCCCTTAATGGATGTACATCTTTAGTTTTTGCCTGTAACTGGGCGGGCGTCATGAGTAGATTATTTTCACGTAAGTCACGTTTCGTCGTAGCACAAACTTGACTCGGATCTAGCCCTTCTGGACAAGACCACATAGTACATAAATTACATTCTGAACAAGGTTGCGCAGCCTGTGTTAGGCTGGAGTTATCATTGGCAGAAACTTGTAATGAGCGCATCGCTAAATGAGGATGTATAGGGTAACCCAACAGATTTCGAGGGCACATATCAGTACAAATAGAACACTGATCACACGCCGATTTACCAATTCGACGAAGCGCAGCTTCACTACGATTTTTGATCGTGGCGACGCGAGAACTGGCAGGTAATACTAATAACCCACTAGATATTTTAGTGATAGGTTTGCTTAAGTCATCTGTAACAGAGCCCATCATCGGACCACCTTCGACGACTACAAAGTCATCGCAGGTGATGCCACCCGCAAGTGCAATGACTTCACTATAACTCATGCCTATCGGCAACCAAGCAGTGAACGGTTCTTTCACTTCGCCATGTACGGTGACCATAGTATCGGTAACAGGTATCCCCTGTGCCGCATGAAATAGATTGATAAAAGACTCTACATTGTTGATCATCACCCCGATGTCTTTGGGAAGACCACCGGATGGAATACGGTTACCTGTTGCTTCATAAACCATTTCAGCTTCGTCACCGGCAGGATAAACATCATCCATCTCCAACAATTCAATGTTGTCAGGTATGGCATCACGGAGCACAGCGATCGTGTCCGCATGCTTTTTCTTAATACCAATCACGCCTCGACTTGCACCCACTTGATGCATTGCTAACATCATGCCACCGATCAACGATGGAGCACTACATTGCATCAAAACCTGATCTTTATTCAGTAATGGTTCGCATTCTGCCCCGTTAGCGATCACAACATCCGCTTGAGACTCGAGTTTCACGTAAGTAGGAAAGCCAGCTCCACCGGCCCCGATCACGCCACCAGCTTGAATTTTCTGTAAGAATTGATCCATTTAGTTATTCTCGTATTAGTTAGCGATTGGGTTCTGGGCGATATCTAAAACAGCAGCTTTAAATGCCTCGCAGGCAGCCAAACAAGCAGCCTGTGAACCAGCTAAATGACCACCACCAAAGTTAGTTTCAGAAGGGGGAGCAAATAGATTCATCAGCTTCACATCGGCAGCTTTGAGCGCTGCATCTAAGCCCACCATAGCTTCAAGCGGTGGCGCAATAAGGTAAGCCAGTGCTCCACCTTCATCAATACCTGCTTCTTTCGATAGATATGAACCTGTCGAAGAAACTAGATGAGCGAAAAAAACGAGCTCTCCCGCTTCATCTGCACATTGAAAAGCCGCTTCATTTTCAATAAATTCTTTACAGCGCTCAAGCCCAGCTATTACATCTGCAGGACAACTACCCGCAATGATACCGATCACTTCGCCTGATGTTGGGCCCGATGAATTGTCGGCGCCCGCATAAAAAGATTTGGCATATACCACATCAACGTTAGCCGCTTTAGTAGCTTCGTCGAGGGCACAGTAGGTAACATCGTCACAGTCAGAGGTGATCAGACCAATGCTGTAATGGTGAGGTTTCAAGCCCAACTCTTTTGCATAGGCAGGATCAACTGAGGCGATCACTCGCGTTGCTAATACCGAGGATTGAATTTTGTCTAAAATAGCCATCCTTAACTCCTATTAACGCTTTAAATTAATACCGCTAGCTTTTTGAGCCAACATGGTTTTGACAAGATCTACAATCACAGCGGCAGCTTCAACTGGCGGTGTACCACCCGCATGAATATTTGAAATTACAGTTCGATCGGATTCGACTGTTTCTTCAGTAGGTTTATATATTGCATAACAACTGAGCGACTCCGATTGGCCCAATCCAGGCCGCTCTCCAATAAGCAATATATTTACTTCCGCATTTAGCAACAACCCGATTTCATCTTGCGCTTTAACCCGACCATAGCGAAGAAACAGAGGTGAACCTACCGTAAGTCCCGCATTCTTCAAGCCATTCATCAATGCGGGTAGAATTTCATCATGATTAACCGTTACGGCATCTAAGCTCAGGCCGTCAGACAAGATGACCTGTACCTGTGGCGATTTAATACATTTTTCCTGTAACAAGCTTTTTGCTTCGTCATTCAGTTTTCGCCCCAAATCTGGACGTGTTAAATATTCATCCTTATCGGTCACACAGGATTGAATTTCTATTAAATTTCGCTCCTGTAACCAAGATGATTCAACATTTTTAATCACGGTATCTTTCGAGCGAGAGTGGTCCGCAAGAAAGCGTAAAAGTGCAGATGTACGCGGACGTGGCCCAGCACGGCCTTTACATACTCGAGCATCGGTCTGATTGATCAGGTCATCATTAATTTTAGGATCCAATGCATCAACGACACCGTTCCATTTTTTGAATTTTATTCCACCCAAATCTGGTAGTGCATCATCATTTTTCGTCGGTTGAGGAGCTAAGGTCGCATCTACAATTTTAGTAACTGCAGATGGCGTAATGCTGGTTTCCCCTAACTGCGATAACACAGTTGATACAATATCCTGAATTTTTTGTTCGTTCATTGCCACGCCCTTACTTAAAGAAGATTGACGGATCGCCCGCTTTTTTAGTTAAGCGGCCATTTTCCATCAGCCCCATAGTTTCCATCCATGCTTCAAATTCTGGTGCAGGACGTAACCCCAACAGCTGTCGAGTCGTTGCGGTATCATGAAAAGAAGTCGTCTGGTAATTCAACATAATGTCATCACCCATACCCATGCCAATAACAAAATTGATACCCGATGCGGCCAATAATGTGACTAGGTTTTCATTGGAGTTTTGATCAGTATCTGCATGATTGGTATAACAAGCATCACAACCCATTGGCAAACCAGAAAGTTTACCCATGAAATGATCTTCTAAACCTGCACGAATAATTTGTTGGTGGTTATACAGGTATTCAGGTCCAATGAAGCCGACAACCGTATTCACCATGTGGGGTTTATAACGTCGAGCTAAACCGTAACAACGCGCCTCTAATGTCATTTGATCTGCTCCATAGTGCGCATCTGCGGACAATGCAGAACCCTGTCCAGTTTCAAAATACATCATATCGTCACCTGCCAATCGACAATACTCTTTGCCTACTTCATAGGCTTCATCTAACATATCAATGTCAACACCAAACTCGGCTAACCCTTTTTCAGAACCGGAAAGACTTTGGAACAGTAAACCACCTGGTGCGCCTTTGCGTACCGCTTCCATCTGCGTAGTAATATGCGCAAGTACACAAGGCTGTGTTGGAATATTCCATTTATCGATCACGTCTTGAATAGAGTTAAGCATCTGCGTGGTATTTTCGACACTATCAGTAACAGGGTTAATCCCAATAACAGCATCACCACACCCATAAGCCAACCCTTCATAGGTTTGCGCCATGATTGATGCAACATTATCGCGAGTATCGTTGGGCTGTAAACGGCAACTAAAACGCCCAGGAATCCCCAAAGTGCCGTTTGCTTTTGAAACTACAGGCAATTTCTTCGCACCGTACATTAGGTCTGAATTTGAACAAATCTTAGCGACCGCAGATACCATTTCTGCACTAAGACCTTTACGTAAACGCTGAAATTCTTCCAGAGAAGGTTCATCGGATAACACGTATTCCCTTAATTCACTAACAGACCAATTCTGAATTTGTTGGTAAACATAATGGTTAAGCCCGTCTTGATTGATTCGGGTAATGGCATCAATGTCATAACTTACCACTGGATTTTCCCTGAGATCTTTCAAGGTTAATTCAGACAGAACATACTTAGCTGCAACTCGTTCCTGTGCGGTTCTTGCGGCAATGCCAGCTAAAATATCACCAGAACGTAAATCCGAAGCTTTAGCAAGTACCTCTTTAATATCCTTAAATTGGTAAGTCTGACCGAATAGGCTCGTTTTCAATTTCATGCACAACTCCTTTTTAAGACGGGAAAGCGAGTGATTTCACTGTAAGAGGAACTATCTCCCCGCCAAAATAACTTTTACCAATATCTATATAATCTCCCTCACGCGTTATCACTTCATCGATAACCGTTAACGCCTGAGGAAGGAGCAAAGGTTGTAATTCCATACCTAATGCTTTGCCAATATCATTCTGTACAACAACCAATGCCGGATCATTATGGTTGCCATGATCACGATAAAACTTGGCCAATTCTTTAGCTGCATGTTGAACCGCATAATATTTTTCAGGCATTCCGGTATCCAGTGCAACCACATAACGGTCACAACCTAGCACCAGATCCATACGCTCTGCGGCAATCACAATTTCATTACATATATCAGGTGTAGGTTGTTGCCAATCGATCGCCGGATGCACGACGGGTATATTCTTTAGTGGTAATTCATCGGCATATAACCAGATGGTTGATCCGGACAGTGACAAAGAGTAAGCGCCTGCGCCAATAACGGTGGCACGTAATGTTTGACTTGGCTTGCAAATAGGCATTGCACTGATCGCACTATTGCGTAATAACGCACGTGCCAATAGGGGGCCAATATCTCCAAATTGAGTGCTATCAAATGATTTTTTTTGTTGTTGGTAGTAACACTCACCAACGCCACCACTAAAGAAAATTGCATCAATATTAGCAATATCTTTGAGTTCAGGAGTTTGTAGTAAATGTGCTGTAAGCTTTGTCATCTTGCCCTGAATCAGTTCAACAATTAATTCCGCCATTCGAACTGCGACACGATTAAGGTGATCAAGTGTCAAGTCACGTGGGTTAAAACTGTCACCAAACAACTCTTTGATCACAGCAACGCCTGGTTTGTGAATGTAATGACATCCTCCCTGTTCATTAAGCTCAATCAAGCGACCACCGATATTGAGACAAGCAGTATCAACAACCCGACCGCAATCAAAAATAACAAAATTTGAAGTACCACCGCCCACATCTATATTCATCACTTTTTGGTGATTATCCTGAGAATACTTCTGTGCACCACTACCACGTCCTGCAATCACAGATTCTAAATTTGGGCCTGCCGTCGCAACGACAAAATCACCTAGCTGTTGAGACAAGTCCATCACAGCGACACGCGCATTATCTGCTTTGGCCGTCTCTCCAGTAATAATAATTGCCCCACTTTCTACCCCTTTACCCGCTAAACCCGCCAATTCAAACTGGCTGTCAATAAAAACACGCAAACGATCGGTATCAATCATGCCTTGATGATTAATTGGCGTGAAGACAACAGGGCTTTGATAAGAAATATAACGATCCACAAATTCATAAACAGCGACTTGGCTAGCAGGTGCGCGGTTAACCACAGTCAAGTCAGAAAAAATTACTTGTGTTGTTGTGGTGCCGATATCAATACCGACACTGTGAATGATTTTGCGTTCCATTAGCAGTACCCTTCAGGAAAGTCATTTGCAAGTACGCGATTAAGTAAGACGACTATTTGTGTGGCAGTGACTTGGCGTGGATTCCCGATGAGGCAGATATCTAACATTGCTCTTTCAGCAAGTTGCGGTAAGTCACCTGTATTAATATTATAAACAGTTAGTGAGTTTGGTAACCCTAGATCCTGCACTAAGCTTCGAACCATCTGAATAACCGCATTACAACTCTCACGCTGGGTCATGGATTCAACTTTGATGCCCATCGCAACGGCCAGTTCGGCGTAACCTTTTTCGCAGGTCAGTGCATTGAATGCCATCACATAAGGCAACAAGATCGCATTCGCAACACCATGCGGTATATGGTATTGAGCACCAATTTGGTGTGCTATCGCATGAGTTAACCCAAGTCCTGCATTACTAAACGCGATTCCAGCCTTATATGCGGCAATAGACATCTCATAACGCATATCCAAATCATCTCCACATCCAACAGCTACCGGAAGAGACTTAATAACCGTTTCAATTGCGTGATAGGCGTAAGCTTTAGATAAAGGATTAGTCTCACGTGATACATATGCTTCGATTGCATGTGTCAGGGTATCGATACCAGTCGCAGCAGTAACATGATCGGGCACCCCTAGCATTAACACGGGATCGAGTAATGCAAAATCAGGTACCAAGGCAGGTCCTTTTACTGGTACCTTAATACCGTACTCTAGATCTTGAATAACCGTAATATCGGTCGTTTCAGATCCCGTACCTGCAGTAGTTGGAATACATCCAAGACCCACTTTACGTGACGCTATACCACCAATTTTCAAATCAGCCAAAGGCCCTTGATGATCAATCATCACCGCCATTCCCTTGGCTGCATCAAGTGCAGATCCACCTCCGATACCAACCACAAAATCAGCTTTACTTTGCTTTAAGACCTTAATTCCCTGATTGATAATTACAGTATCCGGCTCTCCTTCCACTTCAGTAAAAAGAGTCAAGCCGATACCAGCAAGAGTGATTGATTGTTCACAGCCAGACACCAGACCTAGTTGATGTACAAGCTTGTCCGCAACGAGTAGCACATGAGTCGCGCCTAATTCTAGAAGCGTATCCCCCAACTGGCTAACACAATAAGCACCTGTTACCGTTATTGCTGGAGAGCGGAAGGTAAAACTTTTACCTGAGCATGGTCGTTTTGTTTGCTGCTCACCAGATTCACTCAAATATTGTGTGATAGTCTGATTTACCACGGTTGCAATATCGTTAGCAGACATGTGTTTTTCCATAACTTAACTATTCCCTTTGATCATTAAGCCATAACTAGCTATCGCCAATGGGGTTAAATATAGTGCTTTGGAGAATTCAATAATGTCAATATCTGGAAGTCGTTTCTTAAATACTTGAGCAAAACCACTGATCAGTGTGCCACCACCAGTGAGGTAAATAGCATTCGGTTGATAGCCTGTTATGTGTCCTGCAACGATATCAGCCATTTTCTCAATCACAGGTTTAGTCATTGAGGCAATAACTAGATCGTTTTCACCACCCCGTTTTAACTGCTCTGCCTCTTCAATGGTTATCTTCATGCCACCCGCAATGGTCAAGGTAACATGCCGCCCACCGGAGGGTTCATCTAGTGACACAACCAGCTCACCATTTTCGATAATGGCAGTACCCGTTGTACCACCACCAACATCAACAACGGCACCACTGTTAATATCTAATAAAGCAGCAACACTGGCTGGTTCATCGATCACTTTCGTCACCTCGACGCCGGCAGACTCCACCACATTGATAGAGATCCGAGCATCGGTACCAGGAGGATATGATGTTACCGCTTCAGTCACAGAGCATCCTAGTTTTAGCTCTATTTTTTCTAGTTGTTTACGCACGATCTGACACGCACCAAAATAATCTACCACTACACCATCCTGAACCACATCGGCCCAATCTAAAAAGGCTGCAATAGGGGCTCCTTCACCATCTACCACAACAGTCTGAATATCCGCTGTCCCAAGATCAATGCCGACCTGCCAAGTTGCTGGTGCTTTCACGGGTGTTACATCATTAACTAACTTCTCGATTGTCAGCAGATACTGATCAATCAGAGTAAGACGTTGACTATCGACGATCTGCTTTGTGTCATTTACCATGGTTGGTATCATTGTCGTAGTTGTCATTTACACAATCCTAAAGGAGTCAACTAGCGTGCAACGACGTTTGCGGGTGAAGGTTAATGCATTGGTTACCCCTTCTCCTGTTGGTGTTGAAATAGTCATGGTAGTCCAACCTTCTCCACCTGCACCAATTGCAGCTAGAGCAGGACCATTTTTTGCCAGCAAACTACAATCCATTTCATGTGCCATGCGAGTTAATACATCAATATTTTTTGAATGAATAGCAGCGGTATGACGATTTCCATTTTCTAATTCAACAGCCCAGTCAATTGCCTGATCCGCGTTAGCCGCTCTGATCAACGGTAAAATAGGCATCATCTGTTCTGTCACAGCAAAAACATGTGATTTGTCTGCTTCAAATATCAATAGACGGACTTCATCCGGGACTTCGATACCAGCAGCGGCTGCAATTTTTGAGGCATCGCGACCAACCCAACGAGGATCAGCAGATGGTTTATCACCTGGATATCCTTTTAATACGACACGAGCAATCGCTTCTGCTTGCGTAGCGCTCAACTCATATGCACCATTGCGACACATTGCTGCCTTTAACTCATCGGCAATTGAGTCCACTGCAATAATTTCTTTTTCTAATGCACAAACAATATTATTATCAAACGAAGCACCATCGACAATAGAGATAGCTGCACGTTCGATATCAGCAGTTTCATCTACAACGACTGGTGGATTACCAGGGCCTGCTGCAATCATGCGTTTATCGGTAATTTCGCGAGCAGCATCTACTACTGCATCACCGCCAGTAACCACTAAAAGACGAATTCCTGGATAGGTAAATAAGGCACGTGCATTATCTAATGAGGGTTTCAAAACAGTAGTGCAAATATTTTCTGGACCGCCAACACTTACCGATGCTTGATTGATCAATTGGATCGTATGCTGACAAACACCTTTTGCAGCTGGGTGGGGTGCAAAAACAATCGAGTTGCCTGATGCAATCATACTGATAGCATTATTGATTACAGTACAGGTTGGGTTGGTGCTCGGAGTCACCGATGCAATAACACCCCAAGGCGCATTTTCCATCAAACTCATACCCGCATCGCCGGTTACAGCTTGTGGGACCAAAATTTCAGTGCCTGGAGTACGACAAGCGACCAAAAGATGTTTTTTAATTTTGTCTTCAACTCGTCCAAAACCCGTTTCTTTTACTGCCATTTCTGACAGCTCACGCGAATATTTCTTTGTCATCCGACGAATAGCTTGGATAATCTTATCTCGAATTGCGACATTGCGAATCTGCTTTTGTGCTTGAGTTGCAGCAGCAACCGCATCATCCAGACTTTCAAATACACCATCATTACCATTCAACGATGCAGGAGCAGTAACCTGTCCACTCAACTGCGTTACCACGCGTCTGACAATTTCTTCTATTTCCTGTTGTTTCATGTAGAGATACTCCTGCAATTTTTCGCTATATCACATTGCTTAAATCCAGTGTTGTTTAAGTTTTTATTCAAACTCGCTACACACGAGTTATCGCTACTTAACTATTTTTACTGTTGCTATTTGCAATATATTTGCCCGTCTTCAGATGCGACTATGTCAATAATACCAACAACACAAAGGTCAACTGGGGAGGCTTGTTCCGCACTGCTATAAGCAGTTCGTGCAGAACTACCTGCAACAACCAAGACCCATTCACCTTCACCCGCCCCAAGTTGGTCCATTGCCACATGAACATCACCAGAAGACTTGCCTTGTTTATCGATATACTCAACTAAACACAACTTATCCATTCTCATGTTGTTACTTCGTACTGTGGCGATTACATGGCCAATTACGCGAGCTATTCTCATGAGTTATCCTTTTTATTCAACACCACCTTCAGCCCTATATGGCTTGGAAGGAGGCTACTACTTAGCTTTAATTGGAAATATTTTTTCCAGATCACTGTGTGGGCGAGGAATCACATGAACAGCAATTAACTCACCAAGGCGTTGAGCGACAACAGAACCTGCATCAGTCGCCGCTTTACAAGAGGCGACATCGCCACGGATAAAAGCAGTGACATAGCCAGAACCAATTTGCTGGTAACCCACTAATTCAACCTGTGCGGCTTTTACCATTGCATCTGATGCTTCAATCAGTGCAGTAAGACCTTTTGTTTCTAAAATACCTAAAGCATCCATTTTTATTTCCTTAAAATGAGTTAATTATTTTTTGTTAGTCGATTTAGTTGCTGGAACTGTCGTTTTTTCAGCATTAGAAATTGGAAAAATACCTTCCAGATCTGAATGCGGACGAGGGATTACATGTACTGCAACCAATTCACCAAGTCGTTGTGCAGCAGCAGCACCTGCATCTGTTGCTGCTTTGCAGGCAGCCACATCACCACGTACCATGGCAGATACGATACCCGAACCAATTTGTTTGTAACCAACCAGCTCAACACGCGCGGCTTTTACCATCGCATCCGACGCTTCAATTAATGCAGTCATGCCTTTTGTTTCAATAATGCCCAGTGCTTCCATTATGTTCTCCTTAAAATTCAACAAGTTAATATGTTAATCACATATATTTGATGCCAATACGGCAATGTCTACAATATCGTCAGCACTGCAACCACGTGACAAATCGTGTACAGGGTGTGCAAGCCCTTGTAGCATAGGCCCTAGGGCGATATACCCCCCCAGACGCTGCGCCACCTTGTACGCAATATTGCCCGCATTTAACGACGGGAAAATAAATACATTAGCCTGCCCAACCAAAGGACTGTTAGGCATTTTCTGAGCTGCGACAGAAGGCACAAATGCAGCATCGAACTGTACTTCACCGTCAATAATCAAATCTGGCGCGCGCTGCTTTACTAATTCCGTCGCTTCTAGCATCTTACTGGCAGCCGGATGTTTCGCACTGCCTTTAGTCGAGAAAGACAACATCGCGACTTTTGGCTCTATTCCAGTTAAACGCTTATAATTAGTGGCTGTATCGATGGCGATATCAGCCAACTGTTCGACTGTAGGTTCAGGAATCACCCCAGCATCTGAAAATGCATGCACTTGACTGCCATCGGGAGAAAGCATCAAGAAAAAGCTTGAGACCGTTTTGGCTCCAGGTAATACACCAACACCTTTAATAGCGGCTCGGATCATGTCACCAGTAGAAGAAATATTGCCGCCAATACAAATATCGGCATACCCCTGTTCAACCATCATCATAGAAAAATACAGTGGTTGTTTTAATAATTCCTCTGCATCCTCTTTGCTAATCGGTTTCTTCTGCTTTGCCATATAAAGGCTAACCATCTGATCAAAACAACCTGCAAATTCCGGTGTCAGAGTAGTTAAACTGGGTACTGCAATCCCACTTTGATGGGCCCGATCACGTAACATAAAAGGGTTACCTAACAAAATAGGCTCAGCTAACCCCTGTAATTTAAGTTCATTAGCAGCATGCAACAAACGGACATCTGCAGAATCAGGGAAAACAATGCGCTTCGGCTGTTTTCGGCACTGAGCCCTACAGCGTTCAAGCAGTTCCATTATGCAATTCCCCTAACAACGATTGTTTCCCGTTCTGACATTGCCAGGTCAGAATCATGACCACGTAGACTGCACTCGACAATCTATTGAGACCAGCAATGATGTCCGGACGAGAAAGTTGCATGCTGGCATCTAAAAAGACTCGGCTAGAAATTAATTCCAGCTCTCGAATGAGTGCACGCAGGTAATTCAGTTGAGCAACGAGTGGTCCATAACTCACATCTGGTAGCATATGGTCATGCTCTAAATACTTGAGAGGATAATGTGACCACTGATGAATTGTGTCAGCACAAAAATCGCCTAATCCAGGTAATTCCAACTCTCGTTCTGTTACTTCAGCTTGTAGTACATGTCCAAGATAGGAACGAATATCTGCGACAAACCCTTTTAACATGGGAGGGCTTTCTTCCATCTGTGTTTGTACGATGACACAATAACTAATGCAGCTATCTAGTTTGCCTCGCAGCTCAATTCTAGGATGTGTTTTGGGTACCAGTAATTTGTCATTAAGATGCGTCATGAGTGCAGGCTTATCTACAACTTCTGAGCCACATAACAAACAGCCATTCTTAGGACGTATGTTATTGCTTTTTAATGGGTGTACCTTAACTAGCACGTCTGCGGACTCATCATTGGAAACAGATCTACTTTCAGCGATAAACATCTGACCTTTTTCGTCACGCCAGCGCACTTTGATATTCTTATCGTTCAAAAGCCCATGTGCAGCGGGCGTGAATCGACACCCAGGGGTAAGTTGAATCTCACTACCATGGGCTAAACCGAAGTGCTGACGTAGATAATCTTCAGTAATAAATTTAGGGTCAGACACACTAGTCATTGGTTACGACCATTCTGCTGGGTAGGTCACATAGACATAACGGACGTGGGTTGGTGTACCAAACTCTACAGAGCTACCTTTAGGAATAAAAACCACATCACCCGGTTTACCTATCGTAGTACCGGATGCAGTTTTCACATGTAATTCACCTTCGAGTACCACATTAACTTCATCATAATTTAGGGTCCAAGGAAAAAAAGCATTTTCCCAGCCCATATAACCCACCCCCATGTTACTGCCATCTGCAGCGCCTAAAACATCCGTCAATCCAATATTCTTGCCGGGCGCACCATCAAACTCCTCTAATTCAACCGCATTACCACGAATCATCACGATTCCATCATCGTTAATCTGACGTGGAGAAGCTGGCGCTTTACTATCAAAATTAGCCATTGCCTTAGCCACTAACGACTTTATTAAGTCACTTTGGCTTCCATCTACATTGGGTAATCTCGCCTCAATTTCTGCTTGTATAGATTGTGCGGTCGTTAACGTTGTTGAAGCTTCTACTTCTTTAGTGGCCATAGAGGCAGGATTAAGATTAGTCTCAACTTCGTGTTCAAGAATAGCAATTTCGTTGGTACTGGCTAGATCCCGAGCTTCTGGAGTAATAATAAAATCTTTAGCAGGAGCAACTATATACGTTTTTTTTTCAGACTTTACGCGTCGAATATCAGCTGCCGAAATAAGTATTTTCATTAACTACAATCCTTATTGGTATTTATACAACATGCACTGGGTCGGACTGCAGCGCTAATAAATGTTGATAGAGACTATCAATCGATGCTTGATCAAAAATCGAAATTTGCAAGTATGGCTCAGGTAAACCATTCTGCTTGAATAGCTTAGAGGCTTTGGCAATATCAGCATCGTTTGCGTCAATTTTGCTAATCACACTAACAATATTTTTATTTGGATAAACTCTGAGCAGCCCACTAGGGACAGCAAAATGCTTCGCATTTGCAGGTTGTAAGCAAACGATGGTTTTAACACTGGCGATTGTTGATAATAAAGCGCCGTTCCAAGACCTGTTATCTACAAATTCACCAGGAGTATCAACAACATGACCGCAATAAAAGATAGGAGCCTGAGTTTTACCAGTAGCAGTTTTCTGAGCAATTAACTTATCCAATAATGCAGACTTACCCGCATCAACTTCTCCAATAATCGCAATACTAGCTAAACCATCTTTGCTCATATAAATACCTAAGTTCGGGTTAGCTTACAGGTGGTATAAGAAAGGTTGTCATCCAGTACTTGAATAACCGTTTTAAGGGCCTCTTCAACGGAAGCAACTGAACCAGTAATTACCAACGCACCAGAAAATCGATCTAGAAAGCCAATTCCAACATCAGCAGCCTTTGTAGCAATATCACCTGCAATGATCGATGTTTCACCTGGAGTAAGAGTCAATATTCCAATCGCTCCTTGGCTATCAACACCGACTCGTTCACATAGCTCTTCAGTAGGATTTGCAATGAGGTGGGCTAAAGTGATCTGCTTACCAGGAACAAACTCCTGAATGATTCGATTCTTATCCGTACTCAGATCAAACTCTACCATCAGCCACTCTCATAAGATTAATGTTGAGCAAAGATTATCCATTAAACCTAAAACCAAAAACGTGAACAAAATCAAAACAAATCATAATGTTAAAACTGAGAATTTAATTCACTCACAGATCCTAATTTTATTAACTGATTCAAAATAAAGAGCAGTCAGTTTCGGATAGATGATTAAAAACATAGGGAATAATCGTTCTAATTACCTTTTGCGGCTAAAAAAATCGTTTACGCCTTTATTCATAGGGTTAGCTTACACTCCACCCGACTCGCCTGCTGAGCTAAAACAAACTGCTGAAGAATAAAATGCTCACATCGAGTGAAATAAAATGTTGGTATCAGCCTTCTTTTTAGATTGCTGCTAAGGATAATTAACGACGATACTTTGAATCAAAAATGTGAACAAAATCAAAATAAATGACAATTTCTAGATAGGGGGCTATATTTTTTGATTCCACACAAATTCCGGTACTCTGAAGACATTCCAATAAAAAATATGCAGAGGCGCGTTAGCTTGAATAAGTTTCTAGCCATGCACTGAATTAATTTATTTACCCTGCGTAAGACAAGATCACAACATTAATTCATTTACCAAAACCTACATCTATGTGAAAAATATGCACTCAGATGATGAACGATAATGGGCGGATTCAACATTGAAGTACATAACGACTAAGTAGCTATAGCTACTATATGTTCAGCCATTTGATAGGTTTTAAATGAATACAGCCAGCTAAACTGGCCGTATTCTTCAATATTTTATTAACAAACTATGGATCTAACCGATGTTTGGACCTAACCAACGTTCTGCAGTTAACATATCCCAACCTTTACGTTGTGCATAGTCTTCTACTTGATCTTGTTGGATACCGGCAACAGCAAAATAACGACTTTCAGGATGAGAGAATATCCATCCCGAAACAGCTGCACCTGGGTACATGGCGTAACTTGATGTTAATTCCATTCCAATTTCTTGCTCAACATTCATTAAATCCCAAATCACAGCTTTTTCACTGTGTTCTGGGCATGCAGGATAACCTGGTGCAGGACGAATACCTTGGTATTTTTCACGAATTAAATCGTCGTTGTCTAAGGTCTCATTTGCGGCGAAACCCCAATACTCTTTACGTGTTTTTTGATGTAGATATTCAGCAAAGGCTTCGGCTAAACGGTCACAAATAGCTTGCACTAAAATGGCATTATAGTCGTCATTATCTGCTTTATATCGCTCAGCAACTTCACGCTCACCAATCCCGCCTGTTACAGCAAAAGCTGCAATATAATCCGCGACACCTGATGATTTAGGAGCAATGTAATCCGCTAAAGAGTGATTCACAAAGGGGGGCTTTTTCTCTGTTTGTTGACGTAATTGATGACTCACTTGCAAGATTTCAGAGCGCGTTTCATCGCTATAAATTTCAATATTATCGTCAACACGATTTGCGGGGAAAATCCCCACAATACCCGATGCACTGATTTCACCGGCAGCTTCAACCGTGTCTAACATAGCGAGTGCATCTGCAAACAGACGTGTTGCTTCTTCACCTACGACTTCATCTTTTAAGATACGTGGGTATTTACCTGCTAATCCCCATGTCATAAAGAATGGTGTCCAGTCGATATAATCACGTAACACATTAATCGACATATTTTTTACTACTTGCACACCCAATTGATTAGGCACAGTGGGTTTGTAATTTACCCAATCCAATTTAGCACCATTAGCACGTGCTTGTGTTAAACCAATTGGTGCACTGCGTGGGCGTTTATTGGCATGCTGTACTCGTACACGGTCATAATCTAAATTCAGTTTTTCAACAAATTCAGGTTTATGCTTTGGACTCAATAATTTTTGACATACACCTACCGCACGAGAAGCATTCGATACATAGACCACGGGTTGATCGTAATTTTGTTCAATTTTTACTGCGGTATGTGCTTTAGAAGTGGTTGCTCCGCCAATTAACAACGGAATAGTTAGTCCTTGCCGTTGCATCTCTTTTGCTACATATACCATTTCATCTAATGACGGAGTAATCAAACCCGATAATCCAATCAGATCCGCATTATGTTCTAACGCAGTTTTAATGATTTTCTCAGTGGGTACCATTACACCTAAGTCGATAATTTCATAGTTATTGCATTGTAAAATAACACCTACGATATTTTTACCGATATCGTGTACATCTCCTTTTACGGTTGCCATCACTACTTTACCGTTGGTTGCACCCACTGCTTTAGTCGCTTCAATAAATGGATTTAAATAAGCAACGGCTTGCTTCATTACCCGCGCAGATTTAACCACTTGCGGTAAGAACATTTTACCTTCGCCGAACAGATCACCAACGATATTCATGCCATCCATCAATGGCCCTTCAATCACTTCGATTGGCATATCCACATTTTGACGTGCTATTTCGGTATCTTCTTCAATAAATTCTGTAATGCCTTTAACTAATGCATGTGCAATACGTTCATTAACGGGCAGACTACGCCATTCTAATACTTTGGTCTCGTCTGCTTTTTCAGCGCCATCACCACGGTATTTTTCTGCAAGTTCTAATAAAGCATCTGTGCCATTAGCATGTTTATTTAAGACCACATCTTCAACGGCATCTTTTAATTCTTTGGGAATATCATCATAAATCGCAAGCTGTGCAGCGTTTACGATCCCCATATCCATCCCGTTTTGAATACAGTAATAAAGAAATACAGCGTGAATCGCTTCACGTACAGGATTGTTACCACGGAATGAGAAAGATACGTTTGAAACACCGCCAGAAATCATTGCATGAGGTAAGTTATCTTTAATATCTTTCACTGCTTCAATAAAGTCTACAGCATAGTTATTATGCTCTTCGATCCCGGTGGCAATAGCAAAAATATTAGGGTCAAAAATGATATCTTCCGGTGGAAAGCCAACTTGGTTAACTAAAATGTCATAGGAGCGCTTACAAATTTCATATTTACGCTCGCGGGTATCCGCCTGTCCGTCTTCATCAAAGGCCATCACAATTACCGCAAAACCGTAACGACGAATCAATTTAGCTTGATGAATAAAGTTATCAACGCCCTCTTTCATACTGATTGAGTTAACGATACCTTTCCCTTGAACACACTTAAGCCCTTCTTCTAAAATTTCCCACTTAGAAGAATCAACCATGATTGGTACGCGTGAAATATCAGGTTCAGAAGCACATAGGTTTAAGAAACGCTTCATCGCAAATAATGAATCAAGCATCGCTTCATCCATATTAATATCGATAATATCTGCGCCAGCTTCTACTTGATGCAACGCTACTTCAAGCGCTTCATCGTATAATTCATCTTTAATTAAACGTTTAAAACGGGCAGAACCGGTTACGTTTGTTCGCTCACCAACATTTTGGAAGAGTGAACTAGAACGAATAGTTAACGCCTCTAAACCACTTAAACGACAAGCAACTTCAATCTCTGGTAATTCGCGCGGTTTGATACCCGCAACGGCATCAGCCATCGCCTTAATATGCGCAGGCGTTGTACCACAACAACCGCCCACTAAATTTAAAAAGCCACTTTCAGCCCACTCTTTAATATGCACCGACATTTCATCGGCTTCTAAGTCATATTCACCAAAGGCATTGGGCAAACCGGCATTAGGATGTGCAGAAACATAAGTTTCTGAGATACGCGACATCTCTTGTACGTATTGACGTAACTCATCGGGACCCAAGGCACAGTTTAAACCGAATGTTAGGGGTTCCGCATGACGCAATGAATTGTAGAAAGCCTCTGTTGTTTGACCTGATAATGTACGACCCGATGCATCGGTAATAGTACCGGAAATCATCACAGGAATTTTATAACCGAGCTCTTCGAATACCGTTTCAACTGCAAAAACAGCGGCTTTTGCGTTTAAAGTATCAAAGATAGTTTCAATCAGAATTAAGTCACTACCACCTTTAATTAAGGCTTTAGTCGATTCAATGTAAGCAACAACCAGTTCGTCAAAAGTAACGTTACGAAAAGCAGGATCATTAACATCAGGAGAGATTGAACAAGTACGGTTTGTTGGACCTAGCACACCCGCTACAAAACGAGGACGGTCAGGTGTTTCATCGGTTTTTTCATCGGCAACACGACGCGCAATACGTGCGGCTTCATAATTGATTTCAGCAGAAATAGATTCCATTGCATAATCAGCCATAGCAATGGTTGTTGCGTTAAATGTATTGGTTTCAAGAATGTCTGCACCCGCATCTAAATATTCACGATGAATATTAGCAATGACTTCTGGCTGCGTTAAAACTAATAGATCGTTATTGCCTTTTAAGTCGCTTTTCCAGTCTTTAAAACGTTCGCCACGAAAGTCAGCTTCTTCAAATTTATGGTCCTGGATCATGGTTCCCATACCACCATCGATCAGAAGAATGTGCTTTTCTAACTGTGCTTTAATTAATGCACTACGATCACTTATCGACATAGAGTTCCCTGCTACTTTATTCTGAGTAAAAAATGAGTGTCAATAATAGCATAAAACTTGTAGTCATAACCTTTCAAAGCCATTTCTATCTTGAAATATTCTGTTATAAATTATGAATTTTTTGATGGTTGAAACAGGTCATATATTCACTAATGTAATAGCAATTATATTAGGGAAGTGATCTAGGCAGCGCAGGAAAGCAACTTAGCTTAAAGGGAAGATTTCAATCGAGTCGTAAAAATTGTATATAAAAAAAGCGAGCTACTTAGCTCGCTTTAAAATATAAAGAACAATTGAGTTGTGACTATTAAAAGAGGCATTAATATCGATAATAAAAACTAACTTGATACTAATAAAACTTTACAAATAATCCACTATCTAATTTGATAAAAGTGAATGTTAGAAACGCCCGTTGGCAATGAGTTAACTAATATAAACTCCTAACTCTGACACCCACTTTCAATAAAATGATAAAACGTAAAAATAATTAATCCTCCTGTATTAATGAATACAACCAGTATTAACTTCTAAAACTGTATCTAATTACCCCGTTGGGTAGGTGAGTGTTTAAATTAACAACTCAGTTTTTGATGCGGTTTCAGTACACTGGTACGAGTAAAATTTAAAATAATCTTATACCTCCGTTTTATGTTTGTTAACGTGAAAATGCTTAAATTGGTCAAGTGCATTTAATGCGATTGTGAAGTTAATTTTAATAACTAAGCTTCCTGAATAACCAACTTGCTAACTGCGCAGAAGCACTGCCTATATTTGACTTTACTCCTCTTAAGCTCTCTTAGCTACTAATAATTGTAGGAGAGCTTTTTACCTTTTCCAGTACTATTTTTCATCTTTATAAATTATTTACAAAATTTAGATTAAGTCACTGAGATCGTATGGTGTTACCTGATAAACACAATAATTTAGCCAGTTGCTATATAAGAGATTTCCATGGCTACGCCAAATTGCATGTGGAATTTCATTCTCATCATCATTCGGGTAATAGTTAATTGGCATGACCGGATCTAGCTCTTCTTCAAGGTCTCTTAAATATTCGTTATTTAGTGTATTTGCATCGTATTCGGGGTGCCCAGTGATATAAACCTGACGACAATCAGGACTTGCCGCAAGATATACTCCCGCATCAGGCGCATCTGCAAATACTGTTAAATCTGTTTTATCTTTAATAGTACGGCTATTAAATTCAGCATAACGAGATAATGGCGCCCAAAATTCATCGTCAAACCCTCTTACTAGTGGATGATGATGATGTGACGTTCGGTGTGAATAAATACCAGAGAGTTTATCATCACGGGTTTCTTTCTCTAATCCATACAGTATGTTTAATGCTGCTTGTGCCGCCCAACATAAAAATAGCGTTGAGGTAACGTTATGGCGAGACCAGTTAACTATTTCCGTGAACTTTTCCCAATAATATACATTTTCAAACGGAATGGTGCCAAGTGGTGCGCCAGTAATAATAAAGCCATCCCATTTTCGATTTTTGATTCGCTCAAAGTCACCGTAGAACTTATCTAAATGCTTTTGCGGTGTATTTCGTGTTGCTCTAGCGTCCACTCGTAACAGTTCAATATCAACTTGTAAGGGAGTATTAGATAATAAACGCATGAGTTGCGTTTCAGTTTCAATTTTTTTAGGCATTAAATTAAGGATCAGAACGCGCAGAGGACGAATGTTCTGGTGACTAGCTCGTGT
Source organism: Psychromonas sp. SR45-3 (assembly GCF_014163575.1). Lineage (NCBI taxonomy): Bacteria > Pseudomonadati > Pseudomonadota > Gammaproteobacteria > Alteromonadales > Psychromonadaceae > Psychromonas > Psychromonas sp. SR45-3. The sequence goes on along the minus strand of NZ_JACJDP010000027.1, from coordinate 17,275 downwards.
TTCTGACATCGTAAAAATATTTTCAGATTTTAAAATACTTGATGCAGGTAAATCATCTGGAATACGAATTGGCATAATTACTTCCTTAAAATGGCCTTTTAGACATCTAGAAGTCTAACACTAAAGTAACTATTTTAAATACTTAAATCTAATTTAGCAGCTGTATTTATTTTTTATCTCTATTTTTTGACCTCAATTATTGTCAAAAGTTAACTACTTCCTATGTTGATCCTTGATTATTTTTATCGATGCTAGCGCTTCCACCAGCTTGTCCTCACTTTATGTAGAATAATTTTGATACATTAGTTAGACTAAAAAAACACCAATAATTAAAAATAAAAGGAATAGTAATGCTTAATATTCAAACGGTTGTAGCGGACTTACATAATCCACAACATGCACAGGCTTATTTAAGCTTAATGTCGCATTATGCTTGTGACCCTATGGGTGGAGGTGAAGATTTGAGTGACTTTGCCAAAGAGAACTTAATCACAAACTTGCTTGCTAGGAATGATGTTTTTATTGTTTTAATTTTTAGTGATGAGCATCCAGCTGCATTACTAACTGCGATAGAAGGCTTCTCTACTTTTGCTTGTAAGCCATTATTTAATATTCATGATGTTGTCGTACACAATGATTTTAGAGGCCAAGGCCTTACTAAACATTTATTTGAAAAAATTGAAGAAGTCGCAAAACAGCAGGATTGCTGCAAAATAACGCTAGAAGTATTAAGTGGTAATGCCATTGCTTGTAAAGCTTATCAGCGCCTTGGCTTTTCTGATTATCAGCTGGATCCTGAGTTTGGTAGTGCATTATTTTGGACAAAAAAGTTATAAACTGCGATCACCTACCGTTTAGTTTATACATCAACTCAACGGTAAACAGCCCTTACTGATTTAGCAGCAACCCTAAATGAGGCTAAATCCATTAGCGCTTTTAATAATTCGCCTGTATTGCTTTAATATCTTCAACCATTAAATCCATATCAACATGATTAATGCCCTGTGCATTAATTGTCGATTTAAACGTGGCATGAAACTCACCTTCAGGATTGATTAGAACAATAGAAGCACTATGGTCAACTAAATAAAAATCATCAGTTTCCCCCTCTTCAACCAAGCTATAAATCAATCCTAATTGAGTAACAAATGGCCAAAGTTGTTGATGGGTGCTGGTTACGCCAATAAATGCTTTATTAAAATAGTGCACATAATCTGCCAGTTGTTCTGCTTTATCTCGATTAGGATCAACAGAAATAAATACAACTTGTGTGGTTGTATTTCGATCATTGGCTAAGCTTGGGTAAATACGGTCTAGGTCTGCTAATGTGGTTGGACAAACGTCGGGGCAATAAGTATAACCCACAAAAAATAAGGTCCACTTTCCTTTTAAAGATTGGTTGGTAAAAGCGACTTCCCCAGCTTTTTCAAAGGCAAATTCAGGTAATGGCTGCCGTGTCTGTTGTAACACTAAGGCATCATTTTTACTGTGAACTAAATGAAAAGATTGGGTGCTACCGATAATAAAAAATAAAATCATTAACAGCGCACTAAAAATTATTATTAAACGTTTCATTTAATTCACACTATAAGTTTGGAAGAGGGTTATTAATAACACTAATTGCCAATTACATCCAATCTGCAGTACGAATAACCCCAACCGCAATCCCTTCAATATCAAAAGATTGATACTCTAAGTCGACCTTTATCGCATCAAATAAAGCATTTTCTGCTTTTAATGTTATCTGCTTACCATCACGATAAAAACGTTTTACGGTGACATTGTCTTCAACACGCGCAACTACAACTTGGCCATTGTTTATGTTTTGAGTTTTATGTACAGCCAATAAGTCGCCATCCATAATACCAATATCTTTCATGCTTTCACCTTCAACGCGCAGTAAAAAATCTGCCGCAGGATGAAATAAAGCGGGGTCAACATCGTAATGTGCTTCTACATGCTCTTGAGCAAGAATAGGCTCACCAGCAGCGACTTTGCCAATTAAAGGTAAACCTTCATCGGCCACTATTTCATTATCTTTATGGTCGCTAACAACACGAATACCACGAGAGGTGCCTGACAATATTTCAATTGCACCTTTACGTGCTAAAGCTTTCAAATGCTCTTCTGCTGCATTGGCGCTTTTAAACCCAAGTATTTTCGCTAATTCAACACGCGTAGGAGGCATGCCAGTTTTTGCAATCTGATCTTTAATAACGTCTAAGACTTCGCCTTGGCGTTTGGTTAATTCTTTCATTATGAACTCCAAGCAATAAAAAACTGTAAACAAACACAGTGTATATTTATACATGGATAATTACTAGGGGCTGTTTCTCTTTAGCGCCGTTTTTATAGGAATTTATGCGACTACTATCAGTTTGAATAGATTAATGATTTTAAACCTATTTAAAAAGCTCAGAAATGGACAAAGGGCGTACTGTTCGAAGTAACAATAAAAAACCACAGGCCTCTAAAATTCGACATTTATTCATCCCACTCACCATTCCACTTACAATCATCAGTGAACGGAACGGCAAGCCGATTTTAGACTGCACGTCGAAGAGCTCGCGAGTGAATTCAGACAACGTAGACCGCTTATAACACACCTTTAAAACTAACAGTGGTTGCACCGCTGTCGTTTTTAGGACCAATCCAAGTTAATGATTGTGCTATCGATGGGGGGAGTTTATCTGTGCCTTGAATTTCACCATTTAATTGGTAGATACCACCCTCGCCAAGATTAATATCTAAGTTTGTATTTAATTGCTCAGATTCTTGAGTGACAAAAGCAGTAATATTGCCATTATCACATCCTAAGTCTACGGAAGGAGAAGCTAAATTTACATTACCCATTTGACTATAAACAAAGGCATTATGCCATACCACTCTTCCCTGTAATTGCTCACAATAAGGGTCACCTTGCTTTATCTGCTGAATAACTGCAGAAAAATCACCTTCTATTTTTACTGGTAATTTAGTTGGTATCAATGTGAGTAATTCTGCGGAGGTTAAATCAACCATAACATTTGATGCGCTTGCACCTGTTAAACCATATTGCACAAAACCTTTGCCTGACATTTTATTAGGGCCATTATAAAAGGAGACATCAGCACCTATTGCTAAATTCAATAATGCTTTTAATTGAACATTCCATTGCACATTATGGAGCGTAACCTTAGGGTTGATGATAATTTGTTTGGCTTGTCCATTCCATAGGCTACCAGAAACATTATTGATTTTAACCGTTGAAGCTGGCATCCAGCTGACAACAGCTGCAGCAGGTAGATTAACTAATAAACTACCACAGTAAACCAATACAACAAGTATCGCTATTTTGACTTTCATTTGAACCCTTTTACAATGCTAATAACTTAATGACAGACGGTTAATCTTAACCATACCTTGTATTTTATCCTGATTTAAATCAGCACTATTAACTTGTACTTGGTATTGATTTTGTAATGCAGTGATCCATTTTAAGAATTGGTTGAATTCAACTTGATTAATCCAAATATCAACGCTGCCATTACGGTTTTGAATACGAGAAATAACAATTTTATTACGCTTTGCAGTACTACTAATCAACTGTGATAAATTTTGTTTTCTCGCCGTTGTCTTATTATTTCCAACACCCGCAGCAACGAGTTTATTAGCATTACTTTCTACCCAATGTAATGTTTGTTGGCTACTTTGTAGTTTTTGCTGACTCTCTGCTAAATTAGTCGCAATAGGTTGCCAAATAAGAAAATAAATAATCGCAATGAATACAACCACCAGCGAAATAAAGGTCAGCTGTTGCTCTCTTTCTGAAATGTTATCCCACCACTCTTTGATTTGTTCAAACATTAGTTAACCCTCACCGTTAATACACCGCTGACACGGTTTTTATTATTACTCAATGCCCCTTGGCCAAGCGTATATTTAGTAGGAACTTTTTTGGCGAGTAATTCAAAGGCCTGAAAGCTATCGGCACTAACCGCTAAACTTATTTGTTGGTTTGCACGATTAAATTTTAACGTTGAAATTTGTAAGCTCGGTACCGCTTGAAAAACTGGAAGCAAATCATTTAACATCGGTAACAAACCATCTGCCTGTGTACCAATCGATGACTCAGCCAACAAACTTTTCAATTTTTTCTTAATTCGGCTGTATCGTAAAGGTGATTGATTAGCAAAAGCTTTTTGGTAGAGAGTCTCTACTTGATGTTTTACTAATAAGGTTTCTCGATCTGCTTGTTTTGTGGTGATAACAGCATTAATTAATACCACAATAAACAAGATAGCAGCGGCAATTGCAGGTAGCTTCCACTTAGCGAATTGAAAATTACTTTCTTTTTTAACTTTAAACTCACCGGTTAACAGATTAATAGAATTATTAAGACACCCCTCTGCTAACAATTGCATCGGCAATACAACTGCTTTTTGCTGCCACTGGCCTATACAATCATGGGGTATGGCACTATAACTTTCAATTTGCTGTTCTGGTTTATCTAGTAAGTGTAATTGCAAAATGTTATTTAACATATCACTTTCACAACACCAAGCTTGATATTCATCAGTACGTATTAACCATTGGTTATCAAGTTGTAATGCTTGCCATTGTTGCTCCGTAGGTAGGGGCAGTGTTAATGCCTCTGGAATCAAACGTTGACAAAAAATATCGGCATCAGCTAACCAACCCAACCACATTGTTAATTTACTTTTAAAACAAATGGCAATTTCAACTAAGTCTGTTTTTTTAGCTAAAACTGAAAAGTGTAACTTATCAACATCACTAGCCAAGTCATCTTCCAACATATAAGGCAGAGCTTGTTGCATTTGACGTGTATAGGTCCCTTTAATCACTACTGATTTTAATGTGACATCGACGCCCGGCACTAAGCAAATAACTTTACGAGACTGTGCTTTTTCCGCTAACAATTTCAATGCCTGTGCATTATCTAAATCACCCGACGCAATGATCTCTTTTTCACTTTCAGACCAAACTAACCAATGGATAGTTTGGTGTGCTTCACTTGCTAAGCGGATAATTAATTGTTCACTCACTTGAACATCTCCATGCCAACCACCTCTTCAACTCCTGCATATTGGAAACGAATAGTCGTCGCTTTTTTATTCTCTACTTTAAATAATAGCTTGAAAACCATTACTCGCTGATCAAACTCTGCTAAACCAAATAATTGAAAAAAATCACTCGTGACACTTAACTGTGAACTGATTACATCAGGTATTAACTTATCGGCAATTAATTCTGATGCTAAAAATTCATCAACAGATGCCCAACCACTAATTGGTCTATCGTCTAATATAGATTGAATATCCTCTATTGTAATAAGCAATTCAGGTGGAAATAAAGCAAATAGTATTTGTGGTTGCTTTTTATTAACCGTATTCACATTAATCAACTGATTTGATGCCGGTAGAGCACATAAAAAAGGTTTTATGCGTTCATAAATCTGGTCAGTGACCCCTTGTATTGCTCTTAACTCTGAAACATCAACCATCAAATGGTTAGCGGTTAAATGTGGTACTCCCACTGACTCGTAATATCTATCTTCTGCACCCTGTGAAACATCGACAGTATCATTGTTATCCAGCCAATCCCGCGTAGACTCTGCAATTATTTCAGCAGCATACTCTTCAACACCTAGCGAAATCAGTAACATTTGAAATTGGCTAATAGGTAAAGCACGAGTATCATCTTGGTCAGCTTGGGCAATGGCATTAATATTGAAGCAGCGACGGTAATCTACCATGTTGCCAGTAATCGATCCTTCGTCGACAGGAAAAACGATATCTGGCGTGGCCCATATTTGATCTAGACTGATCACTTCGCTATCGGCAAAATCATCTTCTAATACCATGCGACTAAAATCCACGGTCGCTTGCCCGTACCAATATACTTTTTCTGAATACGAAAGTCCTTCTGTGCGCAATAAGCTAGAGGTCATTCGCCCTGTCATAGTGGCAGCAATGGTCACCATGATGGCTAAAATCATTAAAATAGTGATTAATGCAATACCTCGTTGCTTACGATGTTTCACCATTAATCTTCTACCGTACTATCAGACAATATAAAAACTCGCTTTAATTCACCGTAATGTTGGCTGTTAATCGTCATTTCAATACCTTTAGGTATTGTTTTATCTGCATTCCAAGTATCTATCCAATCATCATCCCAAAATCTAAAACTTAAACTATCAACATCATTTAATATTACTTGTTGTTCCGGTTTCTCTCCCGCGACAATATCTGGGTGTAAATAATACAAACGCTGTAATTGATTATTCTTAACGCGATAACCTACTCGTAAAATAGTTGAACGAGGCAATAAATTAAGTGGGTTAGTCCAACCTAAGCGATTAAACTCTATGCCTTCAGAATCTGAATCCAATACTTTTTTTCCCACATACAATACTTGTAATTTTTCATCTTCGGCATTACCTGTTCGTGAAATGCGTGCCACCATTTGTACAAAATCACGTTCAATTAATAACATACCACGCTGAATTTCAACTAAATGCTTATCATGCTCACGGCTGATTTCTCCACTGCGTAAAACACCTTGCAATATCTGGTAAGCAGCAAGGCTTAATGTTGCAAAAATAGCAATGGCAATCAAAATTTCAATTAAGGTAAAGCCATTTTGTTTAACCTGCTGATGGTACTTATGGTTTGGCAATGTAAGTCCTTATATACCCAAGCGCTTGCCCATCTTTTTGGTCACTCACTTCAACATCTAATGCCCTGAAATCCGTATTACCTGTTGCTACACCTTGAAAGCGCAAATACCACTTAGTATTCGCAAACTCAACTTCCTCTCGACGCCAGTGTAATTCAGGCCACTGCTGTTGTAATTTAAGCTCTGCAAGGCGGTTGCTTGCTACCCACATTGCGAATGTTTTTTGCTGTAAATAACTTTGATTACTTAATGATTGTGATGCGGCTTGCATTACCGCAATACCAGCAGAGGCTAAAATCACTAACGCTAACATCACTTCTAGTAGCGTCATGCCTTGATGTTTTTTAATACCTTGATAAGTGAATAATTTGCTCATAAATCACTCATTAGTTAATTCAACTTGACCGCTCATGCCCACTTTAACTGTGACTTTACGCGATACATTCTCTGTACTAGAAAATTGATAGCTGAAAGGTGTCACTTCACCACTAGACATAATAAAAACATGTGGGTTAATAGATGACTGTCTTGTTTGACCGTCAATGTTAACTAGATATGATTGCTCTACAAAAGTGTCAGAGTCCGCTTTTTTCTGTGCTTGTTCTAACTCCCCCCAAACGTTGCCCACTAGATTATATTCGGCACTAATATTGTCTGGGAATGTTATGTAACCATTGATCTGCGAGTTTACTAAAGGTTGCCATTGTCTTTTACTAAAGTTATAAAAAGCAAAAGTGTAACCTTGCTCATTAAACTCAATACCAAATTCAGTATTTAAAATTAATGCCTGATCCTGTGCTAGCTGTAATAAAGTACTAAAACGTTGCGCATGCCATTGGCTGCTTTGCGCAGTGTTACCTGAGCTGGTTAATGTCATGACCACGCCAACAGAAATCATGCCCATTAACACTAATACCAGCATGACTTCTAATAAAGTGAAACCTTTCACATTATGCATTGGAATGGCCACAAATACATTTATGCATTATTTATCATTGAGGTTCCATGTACCGATATCATCATCAGTTCCTTCTTCACCATCCAAACCGACTGAAAGTACATCGATTTTACCTTTCACACCTGGACTATTTAGAATGTAATCATTACCCCACGGATCTTGAGGAAGTCGCTTGATGTAACCATCTTCACGATAATTACGTGGTGCAGGAGATGCGCTTGGCTCTGAAACTAATGCTTCTAAACCTTGATCGGTTGTCGGATAAACACTGTTATCTAATTTATACATATCTAATGCATTTTCTAAGGCAATAATGTCTGATTTAACTTTTTGTACATCTGCTTTATCTTTATTACCGATTAAGTTAGGTACAACCATTGCTGCTAATACACCTAAAATAACGATAACCACCATGATTTCTAATAATGTAAAACCTTTTTGTTTCATTTTTGGTTTTAAATCTTTCACGCTTTCACCTTTTTTTATTATATAAATTGTATAGTTCAGTTATCCTGAAACCATATTATTAAGAGCCAAAATTGGCTGTAAAATGGCTGTAACAATAAACAAAACCACTCCCGCCATTGAGATAACGAGCGCAGGTTCAAATACCCCTAGTGCTAATGTTACTTGTGCCGAAAACTGTTTGTCTTGATTATCGGCAGATCGTTCCAACATATTACCTAATTCACCACTTCTTTCTCCACTGGCGATCATGTGTAACATCATCGGAGGAAACAACTTAGTACTATCTAATGCTCTCCCCAAACTTGCTCCTTCACGAACACGTTCAGCGGCTTCCTTCACTTTTAAGCGAATATATTGATTGCTTAATACATCACCGGCAATACCCATTGCCTCTAACAATGGCACAGCACTGCTATTTAAAATACTTAATGTACGTGCAAATCGTGCTGTATTTAATTCATTTGCGACTTTCCCTGCAACCGGAATACGTAATAAAAACCGGTCGAAGCGTAATTGGTTATTCGCTTTTCGCAAATGATGTTTAAACAACAACAAAGCAATAATACAGAAGCCTACAAAGTACAAACCATAGGCGCTTACTGCATCACTAGCCGCAATCAAAAAAAGTGTCGACCCAGGTAAATCTGCTCCCATATGCTGAAATTGTCCAACCACTTGCGGTACTACTGACGTTAATAGAATAGCAACAACAGAGATAGCCACTAAGGTTAATACGAGCGGATAAATCAGCGCTTGCATCATCTTACTTTTCATTTCTTGTCGTTGTTCGGCGTAATCAGCGAGCCTATCTAGTACTTTTTCTAGATGTCCTGATTTTTCTCCCGCCGCGACCATCGCGCAAAATAGATCATCAAAAATCATAGGGTAATTGCGCATACTATCTGCGAGTGTATGACCTTCAATTACTCCACCACGTACCGACGCTAGCATGCTTTTAATTTTAGGCTTATCACATTGCTCCGCTACTGCTTGCAATGACTCTTCAAGGGGAATGGAAGAAGCAACTAAGGTAGATAGCTGACGAGTGATCAAAGCTAAATCAGCAGTTTTTATTTTACTTTGAATAAAAGCCTTACCAACCCTTTTACGTTTTGAGGCTATTGCTTCAACTTCTAAGGGCATCAAGCCTACATTACGCAATTGTTGACGCAACATTCGAGCAGAGTCTGCCTCTTGTGTTCCTTGAGTTTGTTTGCCTTTTGCGTCTAACGCTTTATAGGAAAAAGTAGCCACACTAATCCTCTCTTGTCACACGTAAAATTTCTTCTAACGTCGTTTGACCTTGTAATACTTTCTTAATTCCGTCATCTCGAATGCTCGCAGAGGTTTTACGAATTTCTCGTTCCACAGCTTGCTCACCAGCCCCGGTATGAATTAATTCACGCACCACCTCATTAACGACTAACAGTTCATGGATCCCGGTACGCCCTCGATATCCAGTATGGTTACATTGACGACAACCATCAGGGCGATAAATAGTGGCTTCTTCAAGCTCAGTAATACCTAATATTTCTTTTTCTGAAGGACTTGCTGAATGCGGAGCTTTACATTGTGGGCATAAACGGCGCACTAACCGCTGCGCTAGTACACCTAAAATACTAGAAGATAAAAGAAAGGGTTCAACGCCCATATCACGTAAACGGGTCACCGCACCTACTGCAGAATTGGTGTGTAATGTAGATAATACTAAGTGCCCAGTTAAACTCGCTTGTACTGCGATTTCAGCAGTTTCAAGGTCTCGAATTTCACCAATCATCACAACATCAGGATCTTGACGTAAAATAGCACGTAAACCACGAGCAAATGTCATATCAACCTTGGTATTTACTTGAGTTTGACCAATACCATCGATGGCATACTCAATAGGATCTTCGACTGTGAGGATATTTCTATCTCTAGAATTGATCTCCAATAGGCTAGCATAAAGCGTAGTACTTTTACCCGAGCCAGTGGGCCCGGTCACTAATACGATACCATGTGGTTTATGGATAAGATTTTGTAATAATACGTGATTTTCTTTGGTCATGCCTAATGTAGAAAGCTCTAGCTTAACTGCATTTTTATCTAATAAACGTAGTACAACACGCTCTCCATGACTTGCAGGCATAGTTGATACACGTACATCTACTGCGCGACCGCCAATACGTAATGAAATACGACCATCCTGTGGAATGCGCTTTTCAGCGATATCCAGTTTTGCCATCACTTTAATACGTGACACTAACAGTGCTGCTAATTTACGATGTGGTTTTAATATTTCTCTTAATACACCATCAATACGGAAACGAATAATTAATGTTTGTTCAAAGGTTTCAATATGAATATCAGACGCTTCTTCTTTAATCGCCTCACCTAACATCGCATTAATTAATTTAATAATCGGAGCATCATCTTCAGCTTCTAATAAATCATCGTTAGCTGGCAGCTCTTCGGCCAAAGTAAAGAAATCGTCAGCGCCTAAATCTTCCATCAATTGTTGCGTTTCTAAGGAAGATGATTGGTAAGCGCGAGCCACTAACTTATCAAACTCATCACTCTCTACTTGTTTAATCGTAAAAGCCTGACCAATAACACGGCGTACTTCTATCAATAGCTCAACATTCGGCGTTTTTTTAAAGCACAACTCACTCTGTTGTCCATTGTGCTGCATGACTAATTCATGCTTTTTGGAAAAAGCAAAAGGCAACTGTCCTGAAGGAGTAAACTCGACTACTTCAGCCTCGTCAATCGCGTCGATATCGCTTAAATTACTCATTCACTTGACCTGTCTCTTCTTTGTTTTGTGCCGCCTCTTGCTTCGCTTTATTATATTCTTGATTTTTACGGAACATGTTAGGGTCTATTTCAACAGGTTGTCCCCATTCAGGTAATACTGGCACATTACTATTTGGCATCAATTCAATGCCATCTTCAGTTTGACCTAATTGTATTTGACGAATTAAACCGTATTTACGTTGGCTCAATTCCATCATAGTTTGATCATCTCTAATAATGGTTGCACGTAAGAAAATCATTAAATTACGTTTTTTAGTACTACTTTTAGTCGATCGGAAAAGCTGCCCTAAATAAGGGATGTCACCTAATAACGGCACTTTATCAACAGTTTCATTCACTGTTTCATCAATTAATCCACCAATAACAATGGTCTCACCTGACTTAGCTAACACAGTAGTTTTTACTGCACGAGTAGCAAAAATAACATCTACCGAGGTTTTTCCTTTAATGTTTGAGACTTCTTGCTCAATCACCATTTGCACTGAGTCACCTTCATTAATTTGCGGAGTGACCTTCAGTTTTATACCGACTTCTCTACGCTCAATGGTTTGAAAAGGATTATCATTCGATGAACTAGATGTAGAGCCTGTCAATACAGGCACTTCATCACCCACAATAAAGCTAGCTTCTTGATTATCAAGCGTAGTCAAACTAGGTGTAGCAAGAATATTAGACCCTGTTGTCGTACTTAGTGCCTGTAATATTACTCCCCAATCACTACCCACATAACCAGCCACACCACCAGCAATTGATGCTAGCGATGAAGCGAGGTCTTCATAATCGTCTTCATCATTGTTAATCGCATAAACGCCAGTTGCAAGTTCGCTCGCGGTTATGCCATTATCCTTAAACTGCGTTCCAGCACCTGCCGTAGAAGCCCATTGCACACTTAAGTTAATACCATTCCCTTCCGATACCTCTACCACAATTGCTTCTACTAATACTTGTGCTCGACGAATATCTAGCTGACGAATAATACTACTCAATGATGACATCAAGGCTGGCTGCGCTGAAATCACAATGGCATTCGTCCCTTCATGCGCTTGAATATTTAAAGAAGACATGTTTTTAGAGGAGCCAGACTGACCACCAGACGCATCTTCAATGCCTTTACTAACTCCTGTTAACACATCGACGACTTCTTTTGCATTGGCATATTTAAGGTAAAATACACGGGTATTACCATTATTCTTTAATTCGTTATCGAGTGACCTCACTAATTTAATAACACGGGCACGTGTTTTAGGTTCACCACTAACAATCACTGAATTAGTACGCTCATCAGCAACTAAACGCGGTTTAAGTACACTACTCGTACTATTTTTTGAGGTTTTTGGTGTTTGCTGAATAGAATTGATCATATTGACCATTTCTAGCGCACTTGCATACTCTAGTTTAACGATATCAACTTCTTGGTCACCGGCTTTATCAACGCGCTGGATAATTTTCACTAAACGATTAACCACCGAAGCACGGCCAGTGATCATAATAACGTTAGAAGGATCATAATGAACCACGTTACCACCACCAGCACTATCGTTTAACTGACGTAATAGCGGCGCAAGTTCACGCACCGAGACATTAATAACAGGCACCACTCGAGTGACCATTTCATCACCTTTAAAGCGACTTCCATCATCCACGACTGGAATTGCGGCTACTTTAGCATCTTTTGCTTTAATGACTTTAAGGACCCCATTATCCATTTCAACAACAGCAAATCCGTATACTTCCAAAACATTTAAAAAGAATTGATAATATTGTTGTTCATTTAGTAAGTCATAGCTGCGAACATTGATTTTTCCACGCACAGCTGGGTCTAGAATAATCGTTTTTTGTAGGTTCTTACCGACAATATTAATGAACTCATTCAGATCCGCATTTTTAAAGCTCGCTGAATATTCAGCAGCTTGTACCAAAGTGGCCTGTGAAAACAAAACAAAAATACTGGCTCCGATCAATCCAACCAATTTTTTCTTTATCCCTAAAATCATTACAACAACCTCATTGTTTACTTGTTTCAGCAGCTTAAACTTATTTTTATACTACGGAATACTAAAAAATAACTCGTTTAACTCACCATCGCGGTCAACGGTTAAGCTCATTTCTGTCATGGTGGGGAATTCTTTCATTAGCCCCATCGCTTGGCTGATATCGGTTAAATCAATACCGTTTAGTTCTACTGCTAAATCACCTTCTTGTAATCCTGCTTCTTCAAATAAACTAGGATCTTTACCAGGGCTCACACGATACCCTTGGATCTGATTGCCTTCTCTAACGGGGGAGATCCTAATATAATCGAGCAGCTTGCTAGGGTTTTTCAACAATGCCTTCCTATCAAGTGCAATTTCAGTTCTTTTACTTGATCTAGTTTGACCTTTTGCAGATATTTGACCATTTTCAATTCTGGCCATTCTTTTATTGGCTTGTTCTAGACCATCTAATATTAACGTTTGTTCCTCACCACCTACCGAAATAATAATTCGATCACTATATATTTGGCTCACACTTGCATCAGTCCCTTCAATCTCAGAATCAATAAAATAACTATCCTGGACATTTTTATATTCAATGATAACACTTGAAAGCTCAGGATCTGAAGCCGCAACAATGCCTACTAAAGTCAGTTTTAAGCGCGTTTTAGGCGCATCTGTTTGAGTAGATTGGACAGGCAGCTTACGTTGCCCTTGAAATTCTCCGAATAAATGCTGTTGCTGAATTTTTTGAGAGTTTAATGCTACCGCTTTTGTCTTTGGGTCAATGGAAGGAGGAGTCCACTCATATGTACTGTCTTTTATGGGATAAACAGCCCAAGTAAATAACGCTATCTGATAGGCGATTAAAGCACAGATAACTGCCAATATTATTTTCGGTAGTAGGGATATTATCGCCACTCTTTACATCCTATTTATTTACACTGAATATTAACCATTCTTATTTACCATACTAATGCCAACGCCAATCTTTATAAATCAACATAACTAGGTAAGCTCAAATAATGAGATCTATCCTGGAACTTTATGCTTTAGTTGGCGATAGAATAGCCCTTTGAATATAGCATTATCACACAACTATGCCTTGATTTATCAAATTTTGCCCCAATTTAATTACCTTAATAATTCATTATTTTCTTTTAACTTAATAACAAAGTTGATTTTTGCTAAACTAAAATCCGCTTTTGAGTGAAAAATATGAAAGAAACAACAGTACGATTAGACAAATGGTTGTGGGCTGCGAGATTCTATAAAACCCGCAGCTTAGCTCGTGAAATGGTGCAAGGTGGTAAAGTCCATTATAACGGCCAACGCTGTAAAGCGAGTAAAAATGTAGAGTTAGGGGCATTATTGTCAATTCGACAGGGTGAGCTTTTATTTGAAGTCTGCATTGAAGCCCTTTCAGAACAGCGTCGCGGTGCGCCAATTGCGCAAACGCTTTATAAAGAAACAGAAAAAAGTATCGCTAAGCGAGAACAATACCAAGTTTTACGTAAACTCAGTTTACAAAATGCACCACATCCAGACCGTAAGCCCAATAAAAAAGAACGCCGTGAATTAATACACGCAAAAACACAACGTAACACAGCGAATTTTGATTAATCGTTGCAGAATAAATATTGAGAGAAACTATGACAGACCAACTACAACGCTTCCTATTTGATGATTTTGAAATTCGCGGCGAAATTGCACAAGCACACACAGCTTTTCAACAATGCATCAATAACCATGACTATCCCGTTGAAATAGCTAATACCATCGGTGAATTGTTAATTGCCACCAGTTTATTAACGGCAACGTTAAAATTTGAGGGAAAAATCACCGTTCAAATACAGGGTGATGGTCCACTGAGCATGGCTGTCATTAATGCAAATCAAGATTTAGAAGTGCGAGGTACGGCGCGTTATCAAGGCGATACCACTGGGCTATCTTTTTTACAGTTAATTGGAAAAGGCAACCTGATGATAACTATCACACCAGAGAACGGTGAACGATATCAAGGTATAGTGGCATTAGAAAAAGATAGTTTAGCGGCGTGTTTAGAAGATTATTTTGTACAGTCAGAGCAATTAGCGACTAAAATTAGTTTATTTGCCGATAGTCAAGCAACACCAGCACAAGCAGCGGGATTATTAGTACAAACGTTACCTGCACACAGCGATACACATGAAGAAGATTTTGCGCATGTTTGTGCATTAGCCGGGACCATTAAAGCAGAAGAAATTTTTACCTTAAGTAATGAAGAACTATTATTCCGTTTGTATCATCAAGAACAAGTACGTTTATTTGAGCTACAACCCATTAGCTTTAAGTGTGGCTGCTCTCAAGAACGCTGTTTATCGTCTTTAGCATCTCTTCAAGAATCTGAAATAAAAGAAATTTTAGAAGAACAAGAGAGTATTGATATGCGTTGTGAATATTGCGCAACCACTTATTCATTTAAGGAAAAAGATCTACAGATTTTATTCACTTCTACGGATCAAAAACACTAATTTGATCAACTATTGTTGTCACATCACGAAGTAGCCATAATAATTTTTATTGTGGCTTTTTTTTAATCGATTATTTGAGCCTGCTCCCACAAAAATAACTTCAATTCCCCTACCCTACACACTCTTGTTTTCATTTCTTTTACAATAAAATTACACGTCATAATGGAGCTAACTATGACCCAAATAGCACTATCGACCACACAGTTACAACAGTACGGTATTACCGATGTTTCAGAAGTTCTTTATAACCCTAGTTATGAAACCTTGTTTACAGAAGAAACTGCAGACTCATTAAGTGGTTATGAAAAAGGTACGATTACTAATAATGGCACTGTTGCAGTTGATACAGGCATCTTTACTGGTCGCTCACCGAAAGATAAATATATAGTAAAAGATGATACAACTCGCGATACCGTTTGGTGGAGTGATCAGGGTAAAAATGACAACAAAGCAATTGATCAAGATACTTGGGCACATCTAAAAGGCCTTGTATCAAAACAACTCTCTAGTAAGCGCTTGTTCGTTGTTGATGCCTATTGTGGTGCTAATGCTAACTCTCGTTTAAAAGTACGCTTTATAATGGAAGTTGCATGGCAGGCACACTTTGTAACGAACATGTTTATTCGCCCAACTGCTGAAGAACTAATTGATTTTGAACCCGATTTTGTTGTAATGAACGGATCTAAAACAACTAATCCCGATTGGGAAAAAAATGGCCTCAACTCAGAAAACTTTGTTGCCTTTAATCTAACAGAAAAAATACAAGTAATTGGTGGCACTTGGTATGGCGGAGAGATGAAAAAAGGTTTGTTCTCTGTGATGAACTATTTATTACCGCTGAATGGTATGGCGTCAATGCATTGCTCTGCAAATATAGGCAAAGCTGGCGATACGGCAATTTTCTTTGGTTTGTCAGGAACAGGGAAAACAACACTTTCAACAGATCCTAAACGTGCATTAATCGGTGATGATGAGCATGGCTGGGATGATGATGGTGTATTTAATTTTGAAGGTGGTTGTTACGCGAAAACTATTCGATTAAGCGCCGAAGCTGAACCTGATATTTATGGTGCAATTCGACGTAATGCTTTACTAGAAAATGTGATGATTAATGAGCAAGGTGAAGTTGATTATGACGATGCAAGTAAAACTGAAAATGGACGTGTTTCATATCCGATAGATCATATCGTAAACATAGTAAAACCAATTTCTAAAGGTGGACACGCGCAAAAAGTAATCTTTTTATCAGCAGATGCATTTGGGGTTTTACCACCGGTTTCTAAATTGACTAAAGCACAAACTCAATATCACTTCTTATCTGGTTTTACTGCCAAGTTAGCTGGTACTGAACGTGGTATCACAGAGCCGACTCCTACATTTTCTGCTTGTTTTGGCGCAGCATTCTTGAGCTTACATCCAACTCAATACGCACAACAATTAGTAAAACGAATGGAAGCATGTGGTGCAGAAGCGTACTTAGTAAATACGGGTTGGAATGGTTCTGGTAAACGTATTTCAATTAAAGATACACGCGGGATTATTGATGCGATTCTAGATGGATCAATTGAACATGCTGAAACTAAAACGATTCCACTATTTAACTTAGAAGTACCGACTGCATTACCTAATGTAGACAGCAATATTTTAGACCCTAGAGATACTTATAGCGATGCATCGGAATGGAATGAGAAAGCTGAAAAACTAGCACATCTATTCATTGATAACTTTGCACGTTATACGGACAAGGAAGAAGGTAAGGTATTATTATCTGCCGGCCCTACGCTTGATAAATAACTGTTAAATTAAGAAGTAACGGTTAAATTAAAACTTAAAACTTAAAACTTAAAACTAACATTAATCAGTTATTAATTAATGTTAGTTTTAAG
>NZ_JACJDP010000026.1:0-59712 GCF_014163575.1 Psychromonas sp. SR45-3 | reverse complement strand
TGGTCTGATCCCATTTGATTACGTCAATGCTTGCCTTGATGAACTGTGCAAACCAGAACCCGATATCGATAGCTTGTTACCATGGAATGTTAAAAAGTAGGTGTGGTTCGCTAGACGCTTACCTTTAAAATGACTTATATTGTTTGTCTCTTTTTGAACTATACCCATGTGAGAAACAAAAAAACCACCCCGAAGCATGTCTTTAGGGTGGGTTTTATCGTTTTGGCAACTTTTTTCCACTGGGTCGATGCTATTGACACCACCAGCATACTCTAATCAGTAAAACACTTTGGTATCGATTGAACTAACTCATTCTTTACCTTTAAAGAAAATGAACCATACTGCCCAGAAACATCTGATTGAGAATGTCCAAGAATAGTATTTTGCACATCATTTCTAACATTGAGTTCACGACACATCGTAATAAATGTGTGCCTAAAGCCGTGCATGGGTTTCATCCCTTTATGATTAACACCTAGGTCATCACGCAGATATTTGCTAAACCAAACACGAACACGTGTATTGTATTTTTTATCAGTCCCAGTTTTAGTCAGCTTGGGAAACAACCTTCCCGATGAAGGTAAATCACCGACGTAATCTGCAAAACCAAGCTCAATTACATGGTTATGCAACGGGACAGCCCTTACCGAACCATCATTTTTTAAAGATTGATCATCTTGTTCATTGGTAATCACTAAATGAGGTACTTCATGGGTTAATTTTATATCAGAGAGATGCAATTGGGCTATCTCTTCAACTCTAGCCCCAGTGTAATACAGCAAAATAGGTATCCAATAATGCGCCCTTCCATAATCAGCTTTTACAGGCCCATAATTATCATGAAACAGCTTAGAACTAAAAATAGTAGTTATTTGCCCCTTATTGAATCCCTTATCTCCCTTGATTGATTTACTCGTTTTAATGTCTGATACAGTCCCTATTACTGGATTTATATCAATATAATCTTGTGAAACACCATAGGTAAACACCGCAGATATTGCATTAATTTGGTTTCTCACACTTGTTGCAGATGTTCTTGGTAACTTTTCTTCATCAGCTTTTTCTATTTGCTTAGCTAAGGGTAAGGCTTTTATTTTTGCATTAGGCTTAACAGGTAACTTTTCCAGTAATAAGCGGAACTTAGCAACATCTCGCTTTTTAATACTAGTAACGGTTCGCCCTGAATAGGTAGTTAAAAATTTATTCATAGGAGCAGAATAAGTGCGAATCCTTGCCTCTGCTCTATCAGGCTCTCTGGAAGTCAATGTAGCTTTATACTCTTCCCATAAATCTTCAACTGTGAAGCCCTGCACATCAACCTCAGAGGGAGTATCAATCAATTCAACTCCTTGTTTAACGAGATCTAAGTTGCTTATTTCACGCTTTAACGCGCTTTGAGTTAGCTCTACGTACGCAACAGCAAACTCGCGTAATAACTTGCGATAATTGTTACCTTCGATGATTGGTGTTATTTGAAATGAAGCTAGGTATGGAGTCAGTTCATTTGAGAGCAAAACATTAAGTTGCTTGAAATATTTATCATGCTTTTTTTTAATAATTTCAGGTTTCAATGCCACGCCATCTTTTTGGGATTTTTTAATGTGCATATCCAAGGAACTAAAGTCATCTAATACCATGAGAACAGGGGCATTGTTTTCTTCTATCAAGCCTGCATAACGGTTTAAATAAGGATTTACAGCGTTAGCACTACCAGCAAAGCTGGTGGCAACGGACTTGCGCCACTCAAAGATAATACTTTTGATCACAGCATCAGTTAGCAGAGATTCACTTTCAAGAGTTCTGCGAGCACGTTCGAGTTCAGCTTGAAACTCAGCAAGCACGATTGGATGTTGCAATCGTGCTTCACGTTCGCTTTTAGTTCTTAACGATCGCTTCAATTCTCTTTTGTTAAGAACTGAACGCAGTTCAGCAGGGACAGTTAACCGTGTTAACCACATGCCATGGGAGTTTTTTACAGGAGAGGACATTTTCAACACCAATTTGTACCACCTTTTTGTACCAGTAAGTTGATTTGGCTGATACAAAAAGTAGGGGTAAGTTTGCCGATAAAGCTATACTACACGGCATGTTGCTGATTTAGAAATGAAAAAGCCCCGACATAAGTCGAGGCTTTAAAATGTGGCAGGGGTGGAGAGATTCGAACTCCCAACATACGGATTTGGAATCCGTCGTTCTGCCGTTGGAACTACACCCCTGCAGACGAAACGGATAATACCTAAGCAAATTTCAAAGTAAAGCAATTTTTTATGGATATCAACCGACTGATTGTAAAACAATCAATAATTATAATATTTAACAATTAAAGTCATCAATCAGTATAACAGCGTTGCTATTAACTTAACTCAAAAAAGCTGTCGCCATTTTCTGATCAGGGACAGAGCCAGAATGTACTAACTTACCATCAATGGAAATAGCTGGTGTAGTAAGCACTCCCGCTTCCATAATAGCTTGTAAATCTGTCACTTTTTCTACTTTAATCGCAACACCTATCGCTGTCGCTGTTTTTTCTAATACCTCCGCAGTTGCAATACAGTTTTTGCAACCAGAACCATATACATTAATATTTTTCATTTTTATCTCCTTTATTTTAAAGATTAATAGCGTTAAATAACCAACCTAATAAACTCAATGCGACTAACAAATATGCTGCAATGATAAATAAAAGCCGTTTGCTCATGACCTGTTTCAGCATCATGAATTCTGGTAAACTGACCGCGACTGCGCTCATACAAAATGCTAATGTTGTACCTAATGGCACCCCTTTTAATAACAAACTTTCTAACACTGGCACTATCGCTGTCGCATTAATGTACATAGGGATCGCAAGTACAGTGGCAAGTGGAACCGACCACCACTGTTTAGCACCTAAATGGTCACTGAACCATTGCGCGGGAATAACGCCATGAATCAACGCGCCAATGGCGACGCCAATAATCACCCACTTCCAAACACGCTTGAAGATATTTAGCGTTTCTTCCTTAGCAAACTGATGGCGCGCTAATAGACTCATTTTATGAGCAGTATATTGAACGGGGTTTACCTGTTGTTCCGACTGGTATTGCTTTGCCAAGAATGGTACTAACCAACGTTCAGCTTTGATAACATCGATTAAAAAGCCCGCAAAAATTCCTAACGAAATACCAATAGCAATATAAATAATAGTAAATTTTAATCCTAGCAATGAACCTAGCATGACCACCACAACTTCGTTGATTAGCGGTGAAGTGAGCAGAAAGGCAATCGTAACGCCAAGAGGAATACGGGCCGAGACGAACCCCATAAAAAGAGGAATAGAACTACAGGAACAGAATGGGGTGACTGAGCCAAAAAATGAACCGAGTAAATAACCAATAAAACGATGCTTTCCTTGCAAGTAATATCTTACTTTTTCAGGATTAAGTGCTGCTCTTATGATGGCAATAAAATAAATCAATACCAATAAAAGTACTAATATTTTACTCGTATCTTCTATAAAAAAATGTAACCCATTCGCTAACGGTGTCTCTTTAACAAGACCTAAAAGGTCATAGGTAATGTAATTTGCAAGATAAGTGAACCAGACTAACATTGGCTTTCTCCAACTATTTTGTGTTTATACTCTTAACACGTTTAGTCATCGAAAAAGATGCAGATTTTTTAAATTATTTTTAGGTTGGTTATTTTCTAAGGGTAAAACTACATACTTTGTTATGTTCGAATTTGACTTGGCAAGCACTCACCATTCGTCGCCGTAATCTTTTCCGTGCGCGTTGAATTCTTGATTTAGTGGCGGTTAAGGAGAGCTGTTTTAATTGTGCATACTTAGTTTGTTTCATTCCCTGTATATCGCACAGCTCAATAATCTCTTGATCATCTTCATCTAACTCTAAAATAACACGAGTCATGCAGTGTTGAAGGTCAGTCATAAGCGTTGCATTATCTTGTGAATCTCCTTGAGTTTTATCTTCAACCTCTAACTCAGGTACAGTTATGCGTAATTTAGATTTTCTATAACTGTCTATAAAACAGTTATGTGCGATTTTGAACAGCCAACTTTTTGCATCTTCAATACGACAAAACACTTGTTTGTGTTGCAGCGCTTTGATGAAGATGTCCTGCAATAGATCTTGGGCTTGATCTTGGTTACCTGTTTGCTTTATCAGCCAACTTTTTATTGCATATTCGTTATCGTGCCAAGCCTTCATCAAACAGTGCATAAGCACCTACCTTTATCATCTCACTTCAGTTGTCATTAAATAGACATTAACGAAAATAATACTGTACAGCTTCATCAAATAACATTACTTTTTACAGCCTTCAAGATATTTTCTTTAAAAGGACCTAACGACATGAGCACCAGACCACTGATAAAGCCCGTCACTCCTAACTTCTCTTCAGGGCCTTGCGCCAAAAGACCAGGATATGACCTAGGGAAACTAAACCAGTCAACACTAGGTCGCTCACATCGCTCCGATATAGGTAAAAAAGCGTTACAGCAAGTGCTCACCGATACTGCCGAGCTATTAAACTTACCAGCAGGCTACCGTGTAGGGATTGTGCCAGCATCAGACACTGGTGCAATGGAAATGGTCATGTGGTCGATGCTAGGTCCTCGAGCTGTGGATATTTGTTACTGGGAGTCTTTTGGACAAGGCTGGTATGCAGATATCACTAAACAACTAAAGCTAGAAAACGTAAATGAAATTAAAGCAGGTTACGGACAGCTGCCCGATTTAAGCCAAGTCAAACCTGAAAATGATTGCATCTTTACTTGGAACGGCACCACTTCAGGCGTCAAGGTTGATAATGCTGACTTTATTAGCGATACACGAGAAGGTTTAACTATCTGTGACGCGACTTCTGCTGTATTTGCCATGGATATGCCGTGGGAAAAATTAGATGTAACAACCTTTAGTTGGCAAAAAGTATTAGGTGGTGAAGGAGCTCACGGTGTAATCATTTTAAGCCCTCGTGCTGTTGAACGTTTAGAAAGTTATACTCCGAACTGGCCATTACCTAAGATATTTAGACTGACTACAGGTGGAAAGTTAATTGATGGGATCTTCACAGGCGCAACCATCAATACTCCATCAATGTTATGTGTAGCAGATTATCAAGATGCTTTGAACTGGGTTAAGTCGATCGGTGGTGTTGATGCTTGCATTAAAAAATCCCAAGCAAATTTAGCCATATTAAGTGAATTTGTAGCCAACCATAAATGGATCCATTTTTTAGCAGAAAAAGAGAGTATTCGTTCTAATACTAGCGTCTGCTTCTCAGTCGATTTATCTGATAAGCAGTTAAAACAGTTTATTAAGTTACTTGCGGACCAAGAAGTCGCTTTTGATATTGGTGCTTATAAAGATGCCCCAAGTGGATTACGTATCTGGTGTGGTAGCACCGTTGAGCAAAGTGATTTAGAAGCTTTAATGCCTTGGCTTACATGGGCTTATCAAACGATTACTGAAGTTTAATTTTTAAATTATAAGCAATGTAATAAGCAAGCTATAAAGAACGAAAAAATTGAGGTAAAAGTAATTTAACCACGAAGGTACGAAGGGGCAAGAAGCTAAAAATGAAAGTCATAAAATTATTTTTTTAACGATAGTCTTTCTTCGAGCCCTTCATAAAGGGCAGCGCTTCGTGGCTATTTTTCTTGTTAAATCAAAAGTAATTTGCCATCAACACTAGCAATACAAATTTAACAGACAAAAATTTGCTTTAATAAAACACAAAATTCAATACAAGCGGTATAGTTTTTTGCTGCAATGCTGTAACTTACTATTCATAAAAAGGTAATTAAATAAGTATTACTACCTAACCTATTACTCCTGAACAATTAATGAGGTACTCCATGAGCAACAAACAATTCGATTTTGATTACATCTGTATCGGCGGCGGCAGTGGCGGTATCGCTTCAGCTAATCGTGCTTCAATGTATGGTGCAAAAGTAGCAATCATTGAAGCCAAAGATTTAGGTGGCACTTGTGTCAATGTTGGTTGTGTACCGAAAAAAGTCATGTGGCATGGAGCACAAGTAGCCGAAGCCATTAACCTGTACTCTGCGGATTATGGCTTTGACCTTGATGTAAAAGGCTTTAATTGGGCTAAAATGGTTGAAAATCGTCAAGCTTATATTGGTCGAATCCATGAGTCCTATGATCGTGTATTAGGTAACAATAAAGTAGAAGTCATTAAAGGCTTTGCTACTTTCGTTGATAAAAATACCGTTGAAGTCAATGGTAAAAAAATCACTGCAAAACACATTACTATTGCAACTGGCGGCCGCCCTTCTATTCCTAATGTACCAGGTGCTGAGCTAGGTATTGATTCTAATGGTTTTTTTGATATTACCGAACAACCTAAACGCGTAGCTGTTGTGGGTGCAGGTTACATTGCCGTTGAAATAGCAGGCGTATTAAGTGCATTAGGCACAGAAACTCACCTGTTTGTACGTAAAGAATCACCATTACGCAGTTTTGATCCACTTATCGTTGATACCTTAGTTGAAGTAATGGCTGCTGAAGGACCTACATTACATACTCATTCTACGCCAAAACAGATCACCAAAGAAGCAGATGGTAGCCTGACACTTGAACTAGAAAATGGTCAAAGCCACAATGTAGATACGTTAATTTGGGCGATTGGTCGCCACCCTGCTACTGATAAGCTTAATCTTGCAGCAACTGGCGTTGCAACGAATGCATCCGGATACATTAAAGTTGACCAATACCAAGAAACTAATATTCCTGGCATTTATTGTGTCGGAGATATCATGGAAGGTGGTGTTGAGTTAACACCTGTTGCAGTAAAAGCAGGCCGCCAATTATCAGAGCGTTTATTTAACAACAAACCTGAAGCAAAAATGGATTATGATTTAATTCCAACCGTGGTATTTAGTCATCCACCGATTGGTACTATTGGACTAACCGAGCAACAAGCGATTGAACAATATGGCCAGAAAAACGTGAAAGTTTACCAGTCAGGCTTTACTGCCATGTACACAGCAGTCACTCAACATCGTCAACCTTGTAAAATGAAACTAGTTTGCGCGGGAGAAAATGAAGTTGTTGTTGGCTTACACGGTATCGGTTTTGCGGTTGATGAAATGATCCAAGGCTTCTCTGTTGCAATGAAGATGGGCGCGACTAAAGCAGATTTTGATAGTGTCGTTGCGATACACCCAACAGGCTCGGAAGAGTTTGTTACTATGCGTTAAACACACAGTTTATGGTTACACTTCATAGACATGAGTTAAAAAACTTATAAATTAAAACGGTATCTATACAATTTTATTTTAATCGATACCGTTTTATTTTCATTCCAGTCCACTTTTTATTATTAGATAATCCGTATTTAATCCTCGATTCACATAACAAATCACTTACTTTAGACTGAAATATATTCATTATATTGAAATGAACAACCTGTTATTGAGCTAGTTACACATAGATTATAAGTAACGGGTTTCATCCCCTGCTCTCGATTATATCAAAGCATTCAAGATGCTGATACTTAGCAAATCCATAATCTGCTGCATACATTTTTATAAAGATTATTAGACCTTTAGTCCTCCCATAACTTATATACTGGTTACGAATCAATATGTATGATTCAATCATCAACTCGGACACCATATGATGTGGCATGATGCCCTTTCGACGATTGGCTGTATTAACTTTTCATCTAAAAATGTAAAACAAGTATTTTATTTAAATACCTAATTCTCAGTGCTTATTTAGTGCTTATCGAATATTACAACGTCATCCTATATTTAAAATAAGAGTTAGTGCTCCACAGAACAAGCCGTGATGCACACATCCTTATTCCTATTATAAAAGGATAATAAAGCAGCAATTTAATCCGTTAGATCTTTATGTTTATTGAACCTACTCACTTAAGGGCGATACCAATCACACTAATGAACTGATCTATTTCGCTTGTTAAAATAACTTATTTCTTCGTTGTAAGTTTCATAAAGGGAATAGCCATTTACCTCAACCTACGCATTAAACTAAGTCATTTTTCCAGCGCAAAATTTAGAATACTTATTTAATATAATTGATATTAAATAATTTTTGTATCTTGATGGAGATCGATATAAATAAAGCCATGAGAGCTGAGTGAAAGGGCAGAAAACGAGTTATTTCAGGTGATAGCGGATGTAAAACTGAAGTTAAAGCAACGTTTATTTAACGCAAAAAAAAGCGGTTAGATAAACTAACCGCTTTATATTAGAAAATAAGATTAAAGTTATATGTGGATGAAATTAGCTCAATTCAGGCAATTTATCGTTATTATCGTCATCATCATCTTCATTAACAACACTAACAGCTTTCACTAGTAGTAGACCTATAGCGAACACGATACCACCACATAAAACAAAGATTAAACTTTCGCTAAATGTATTTGGCAAGAAGAACATCCCCATAATACCAATACCAGCAATCGCAATTAATTTACCTAACATTGTACGTTGTTTGTTATCAAGGTGAGCTTGAGCACTAGACGTATTATGTAAAGGTGTTGCTAAGTTAGTAAAGAATGTATCAATATCTTTTTCACGATGCTCTGCTAAAGGTTTGTAGAACGCCATCGTAGAGATGAAGAAACCACCAGTAACAACAATATGACCGATTAGACCAAGAGCAACTTTAAGATCTTTCCATTCACGACCAGTTAAAGCAGTATCTAGATTGAACCAATTTTGAATATCTTCTGCAGAGATAACTAAACCAACGTAATAAGATACACAAGCACCAACAGCTAATGTTGCCCAAGCAGCCCAATCCGGTGTTTTACGAATGAAGAAACCTAGGAACGTAGGTACTGTCATAGGGAAACTGATCAAGGCACCTACATACATCATTGTATCAAATAAGCTCAAACCTTTAAGTGAGTTGATGAATAATGCAACACCAATGATAATTAAACCAAACGCCGTTGAGGTGATTTTAGAACAAGTTACTAACTCTTTCTCAGTTGCTTTAGGACGAACAACAACTTGGTAGAAGTTTTTAACAAAGATACCTGAGTTACGATTTAGACCTGAATCCATTGAAGACATTGTCGCCGCAAACATCGCAGAGATAAGTAAACCAACCATACCAGCAGGCATGTACTCATCAACAAAGTATAGGTAAGCATAATCAGCTGCTTTTTTACCTGCGTCAGGGTATATAGCTGATAAGTCAACACCAGTAGATGCAAGGAACCAACTTGGTAGGAACCAAATTAATGGGCCCATTGTCATTAATACACAAGCTAATAGTGCTGCTTTACGAGCATTTTTTGAATCTTTTGCTGCAAGGTAACGGTATGAGTTAAGCATGTTATTAGTAATACTGAATTGCTTAACAAAAATAAAGAATGACCATATAGCAAAGATACTTAAGTAGTTAATCTGTGTACCAACAAGGAAGGTTACTTCACGTGTTTGTTCAAAACCATCAATGATATTTGAAATACCACCACCAAGATTAAGCGCAATAATCGCACAAGTAATAGTTACTGACATGATGATAACCATCTGCATAAAGTCAGATGCGATAACCGCCCATGAACCACCTGTTACAGACATCGCTAATACAACAAGTCCTGTAGCCCATATAGTATATTCAATATCAACGTTAAATAGACCAGAAGCAATGATAGCGAGTGCATTTAACCAAATACCAGCATTAATAACACTGGTTGGCATGCTCGTCCAAGTAAACACTTGCTCATTTTTACTACCAAAACGTTGGCGAACTGCTTGGATTACCGTTACAACACGTAGTTGGCGGAATTTAGGAGCAAAATAGGCGAAATTCATAAAGTAACCGAATGCGTTAGCCATGAAGATAATCGCTACGGTAAAACCATCGTTATATGCCTTACCGGCTGCGCCAGTAAATGTCCAAGCACTAAATTGTGTCATGAAGGCAGTTGAACCTACCATCCACCAGAGCATGTTACCGCCCCCACGAAAGTAATCACTTGTATTGGTTGTAAATGTTCTAAACATCCAGCCAATGGCAATGAGAAATAGGAAATAAACTCCTACTACTAATAAATTAAAATCCATATTGATGTCCTTTAGAGTTAATAAGATTATGTAGACCATATAACAGAGCTACGCTTATTTGTATTACAATAGTAGAAGTATGTGATTGGAATCATATTTAATGATGACTGTTTACAAATAACCTAACCTAGATCAAATTCACGCAGCTTCTTCATAAATGAACAAAATTCAGTAACAAAGGGAAAATTTAAAATAACTGATGTAATTACTTCAAAGTAAAATATAAAATAACTTTAAAAAACAACAACTAACAGAAACTAAATGATATTAAAACTAATTTTCATTCACTTTATGCTAATGAAATTTAAATATAAAAGGCTAAAAAACAAATTTGGATAGTTTGCGTCATATGAGTAAAAAAAGAAGAAATGATGTAGTTAGAATAATATAATTAACAATAAAAAGGCTTTGCCACAGAAAGAATACAAAAACAACACACCAATAAAAAGTAACACAAATTAAAATTTAAAAGTGTTATCCAGCTCTCTATAAATACTAATACTTTTCATTAAAAACAAACAAAACAGATGCAAGACACTGATAGAAAAGAGCTTTAATTTTAACGGCAGTACAGAAAATAATTTAACCATAAAAATAAGAGCCCTATCACAGAACAAAATGACAAAAATTATGTATCCTATTTGTATTATGAAATACCAATTAAAAATCGATACAAAAGAAGAGATTTAAGTTTTACTGCTCAAAATGTAACAAAACCTATTTGGCTTTAATTGAATGTAACAACAATCGACTTATTGGCAATAAAACTAATACATAAATTTAACACATCAACATCACATCAACATGGATGATAACAATGAAATTACAAAATAAATTAATATTTGCTGTTGCAACAACCTTATTATCAAGTGCAGCTTCTGCTGCTCAAATCGATTTCCGTCATGAGTGGCGTTCTCATGATAATAAAGAAGCGAGTCGTGTAAAGTTAGGTACTGGCTTCAACATCGAGAGTGTTGATAACCTAAAAGCAAACATTGGTATTGAGATGAAGTTTGCCAGCTTTGACAGAACTAAAACGCTGAGCAATACAGAGTTGACGGAAACAGAGTTAGACTTAGGTTTAACTTACAAAATGGGCAAATGGCAAATTAAACCAGGTATGCCAATTGCTTTAACAGATCGTAAAACGACATTTAAACCACAAATTCGTGTTGTTTATAAATCTGATTTTGGTTTAACCACTGCGTTACGTTACCGTCATGAATTTGCAAACTATTCAGATCCTACGGATGGGGATACCAACGTTGAAACAGGTTTAAAGGTAAACGATCCAACTAAATCTAAAGTGACTTTAACGGGTTCTTATAAATTTGAATCTTTACCTAACTTAAAGTTAAGCTACGAAGCTAACTACATTAAGTCATGGGATAAAGTTAAACAATTTGATAATAAAGATTGGGAGTACGATGCTGGTATCGTAGTCGGCTACCAATTTGGCAACTGGCGCCCATTTGCAGAGATTTGGACTATAGATGAAGGTTCAAGTTCAAGTAAAAGACAAGCTAAGTACCGCGCTGGTATTAAATACAAGTTCTAAAACGATAAAATTATTTGGGTCCTTAAAAGGCGGCTTACGTAAAGCGAGTCGCCTTTTTGCAAATTATAAATATCAACTTATTGATTTTTACTCGGCTATCTCGACCGTGTTGTTAAGTGAGTGAGCAAGCATCACACCTTATTTAATTAAAGTGTGCGAAAGGTTAAAACACTCTGCTGTAATCAAATTTCATATGACGTACGCTCGAATCCGTACCTTCAAAACATTTTTTTAATAATACTAAGTACAACTCTCCTGTCGCTAGAGAATCAACCAATGCACCATGTGCTGCATATTCAGGTAAATTATGCCGAGCACGAATGGACCCTAGTCTAAAGTCTTCCGTCTCAGCGCTATCTTTATAAGCATGTAAGGATTTCTCCATCTGTAATGTATCAACCCATAACAGGGGTAATGGCGGTAATTGATACTGTTGCGCAATGTAGTAGTTTAAAAAACGCTTTTCCACGACACTACCATGCACGATAAGCACTTTTCCTACCAGTTCGTCTAATAATGCATCAAGTACCTCAGCCCAAGGTTTACCTTGTTCAAGCATCTCAGGGACAATATGGTTGATCACGGCAGTTTCAGCCTTAATGTTTTCTGCACAATTAATTAAGGTTTCTACTGCTTCAGACAATAACAATTGTTGATTAACCAATGGCAAATAACCAACACTCAATAAAGAGTTATATTTAGGGTCAAAACCAGAGGTTTCAAAATCGACCGAGAGGTAATCAAGCGAAAAAATATCTTCGTCTAAACCGGGCAAAGGTGACGATAATAGCGCTTTTATATTACCAGGTACTTGGTATTTATTGAGATAACACTCACGCTCTCGCTTTAATTTATTGAGCGGATGAAAATATTGTAAAATACGACGCATGGTTTCCTTCCATTAATCAATAAACCTAAAATAAGCCTTTTTACTAGCTGTTAAACTTTAGCTTGGTGTAATCTTGCAAGTCTGCAATGATCCTAAAAGCATCTTTTAAATGCTTTCTTTCAAAACTACCAAAGGTTTCAGGAATAATATTATTATCAGGTACTTTACCTTCTTGTAAGGCACTTAACTGATGTGACAAACGTACTTGTGTGAGGAATTGAAATGAACCTTGTACATTTTTAAGCATGTCTTCACTTAATAAATTATGTTCATAAGCATGTTCAAAACGAGCCATTGTTTCTGCTTTTTCTGACCCCGATGACAACCCGTAAATACGCGCTAAATCAACCAACAAATTAATCGCAAACTTTTTAATATTTAAGGTTTTAGAGTTTTCACCACTTTTCTCTAAGACTAATGAGTTAAAAATACCTAGCGGTGGACTCACTGATACAGAATCTCTGACCATTGAAGATAGAAAAACATTAGAAGACTTAATACTGGAAAATAAATGTGCTTGAAGTTCCTTGTTGAAGCTTTCATTGCCATATAGCCAACGTGTTTCTAAAAAAACAGTGACATTTAAAAGACTCTCGTACTCTGGATTAGCTACCCACTTACTATAAGAGGCTTTCCACACCTTCAATGGTACACACCATTTAGGGTTAACCGCCATGAATTTACCACTACACAGGGGGTAAGCACACGCATCTAGCGCATTACATACCCACATCGCAACACCTTGAAAATAAATACGATCCGCGCTCGTTGCATCATCAGACAAAATAATTGCATTATCTTGATCTGACAACATATGCACTTCATTACGCGCATGGGAGCCGGCCACAATCCAAGCAAATTCACAGGGAGGTTTGCCAAAATGACCTTCTGCTATTTGTAATAAACGGCGATTATAAGCATCCATGATCATGGTCATAACATGACCAATAATATCGCCACTAACTTTGCCTTCCACTAATGCTTCAAAAATAGCTTGTCGCTCGGGTGTCAGTTTTGTCAGGTCTGCGACACTATTGGCGTATTTAATTTTTTCAATTAAAAATACCGCCTGTATTCTATTATTTCGGACTAAATGTGTTGTTGTCAGCACGCCTAGTACTTTATTCCCTTCAACAACGGGTAAACTGCGTACATTATTTTGCATCATGATTGATGATGCCTTAAGTACTAAGTCGTTTGGTCCAATAGTTAGCGGATTGGGTGTCATGATCTCTTTGACTGGGCGGTTATAATCCAATCCAACGACAATGACCCGTTTAGTCATATCACGGTCGGTTATCAAACCAACAATTTCACCATTTTCAGTGATCACCGCCGTTGGTGAGCACACAGCCATGATCTCTTCAGCGACTTTTCTGATCGGTGTACTGGAGTCGGCGACTACAATTTTATCACTGGCGACTTCAGAGACTTTTTTAACAAAAATACCTTTCTCACTATCTGACCAGACAACATCGAGTGCGGAATGCAAACGCACTTGAACGTTACCAGCAAAGTGTTCTGCAAAGTCGGGATACTCTTCTAGTAATCGTAATAAGTCTGAATGCGGCACCAAATAAAGCAGGGTATTTTCAATAGCAATGGCATTGTAATCTTGTTGAGACTCTTTATGTTTATCCAAAAAAGTAAAACCAAACAGATCTTCAGGCCCTAATTTAGCTCTCAACATGCCATTATGCTTACGTTGTTCCATGGAGCCAGTACGGATCACATACAGATAACGCAGCTCCTGGTCTCCACCAAATTGAATTTGTTCACCTTTCGCCAAATAAGTTATTTTTATACAACAAGCTATTTTACGCTGTAAATCTTTTGGCAATTTGTCAAAGGGATCAATTGTAGCGATAAAGTCATGAACATTGGGGATCAAAGTTTGAGGCATAAATAGTCCTTTAAATGACATCAATAGATTAAACCCAAAAATCATCTCTAGAGCAGTGAATCTTCCGAGGTTATTTTCAAGTGATTTGTATAAGATACAATCTATATAATTGAGTAAGTTTATATAAAGTAATGTTATATAAACAGATGGTAAGCTTACTAGAAACAGCGAAAGAGAGTCTTTTTAAAAGTTAACTAAATTATTTTCTGCTTCTTTTCAAGCATACTAAATGTTTTCAGGCATACTCATTTTGAGAATAGAGGTATAGGCACCTAAATATCTAAATATCTAAATATCTAAGTATCTACCTAAGCAAGGCACCCACTATAAGGCCCTAAGGCTTCTAATAGCTTTTCTAATCACTGTTTAGTAATCGTTAACAGTACACTAAGACTAAAAACTAACCTTTATCTCGCACCTAAAATAAAATATTATAATACAATAGAAAGTATCTTAGTCAGTACTCGGTAAGCGACGCTTACTTTTACTTAACAGCTCTACATTTGCTTGACGTGCTTTGTTTGCGTCTCCAGCCATGATTGCAGAATAGATAGCTCGATGCTCTCCGATACAAGTGCTGCCTTTAATTGAAGAATGAGCAATGAAGCTTTTAAACATGGTGCAGAGAACATTTGCAAGCGGTAAATAAAAACTATTTCCCGTAGACAAAAATATCAATCGATGAAATTCCATGTCAGCTTCAGTCCAACGTTCAAGGTCAAAGTTTTTAGATATATAATCCATCTGCTGAAATGTTGCAGACAATAAAATACGCTGCTCTGCGGTTGCATTTTCAGCGGCTAAGGCTGCAGCTTCGGGCTCTAATGCATTACGCAGTGATAAAAAATCTCGATAAACAGCATTATTATCACCAATACCTGTCAACCAATCTAATAGTTGTGAGTCTAAAAAATTCCAGTTTTCTCGGCTTGTTACACGCGTTCCAACCTTAGGTTTTGATTCCAACAACCCTTTTGATGTGAGCAACTTAATTGCTTCACGCAGCGAGGTTCGGCTGACCTTAAACTGCCCGCATAGTATCATTTCACCTGGAATTATTTCATTTTCAGCTACTTCTCCTGAAAGGATTTTACGAGCGATCTCACGTGCAACTTGCACATGTAGGCTACGTTTACCCCCAGCGATTTCTTCAAATGCATTATGCATAAGGTATCTTCCTTTAATAAAGTCACTTAATAGTAATACAAATAGCTTGAGTTTCATATACACAAATACTAAGGCTATTTATCTTCTGTGATTTATGTAGGTAAATAACTTTTATCTTTTGTAGTATTTGTGAACTAATACTCAGGTATAAATAAACGAATGACGCTAAAGGCAATCATGAATATCATCGTTACTGTGAAAAATAAATCCCCCATTTCATTAAATAACCTTAATTTTAAATAATGAAAGCGTCTTTATATTTAAATTCATAAAGTTATATGACTTATTATACAGTACCGCTAGTTTTGCGAAGTTCAAGACAATTTAATGAATTAACAATGGATGGTTGCGAGATAAATCAACGTAGAAATTCACGGAAATAACGGTATTGTATGGTTTTGCTTATCCAGAGTTGAGGTTAGATAGGTTAACTGAGTTTTACCAAGAGAAAATAACCAATAAAAAGCCCACAATGAAGTGGGCTTAAGCTTGCTGTTTCGTCTATTAATGGATCAGCATCGTAAATGCTTATACAGAAAAAGGATATTTAATCGCCTCATGACATTGGTAATTAAGCACTTCAAAGTCATCCATCGTTACCCAAGTTTCTAAGTCTTCAAGGGATGTAATTTCCGGATTAATCTTTAATTGCGGAGATGGAAATGGCTCTCTTTTTAATTGTACCTCTTGCATCAAGCTTAATTGGTCTTCATAAATATGTGCATTAACAATTTTATGATACGCCTTACCCGCTTTTTTACCGGTGATCTGCGCCATTAATGCTAAGAAAGCAAAGACTTGCACTTGGTTAAAATTAAGGCCAAGCGGCACATCACACGAACGCTGATAGCTAGTCAGGTGCAACGTATCCCCTAACAATGAAAAAGTGTGCGTGTGCATACATGGACGAAGGCACCCCATATCAAACTCACCGGGATTATAAAAAGTAAGTATCTCAGCACGATCATCGATGCCATTTCTTAAGTTATCAACAATTTTTTTTAATTGATCTAAGGTAGTTCCATCGGGTTTTGCCCAAGCGCGCCCTTGCACGCCGTAGACTCTCCCCATATCATCTTCACCTTGACGGTATTTATTATTTAACCATGCATCATTTAAATTAGCATTTGCATCCCAGGTTTTTGTGCCTAAAGCACGGAAATCTGCGGCATTATCATAACCACGGATATAGCCTAAAAACTCAGCAATCGCAGATTTATAAAAGCTTTTACGGGTAGTGATCATTGGGAATTGATTATTGCCTACATCATATTCTAAATCCGCATTGATCACGGTTAAACAGCGTTTGCCCGTGCGTTCATTTTCAATCCAAGTGCCTTGGTCGATAATGCGTTGGCATAAGTCTAAATACTGTTTCATTGATTGTTACCTTTATTTTTTTTAGATTGATTTTTCTCGGCTTGAATCGGGTTAACTTTGTAAGCA
Organism: Psychromonas sp. SR45-3; assembly: GCF_014163575.1. NCBI lineage: Bacteria > Pseudomonadati > Pseudomonadota > Gammaproteobacteria > Alteromonadales > Psychromonadaceae > Psychromonas > Psychromonas sp. SR45-3. Next base: position 42,683 of record NZ_JACJDP010000026.1, on the reverse strand, counting down.
TAAACCATCAAAGCAGAACCGATAATAATCATTGGTAAAGACAGTATTTGTCCCATACTCAATCCTAGTGTCAACAAGCCAAGATGTGCATCTGGTTCACGGGCAAATTCAATAATAAAGCGGAATGTACCGTAACCTAATAAGAATAAGCCTGCGACTGAACCGGCAGGTTTTGGTTTACGAATAAACAGCAATAAGATAATTAATAGTAATACACCTTCTAATGCGAATTCATATAATTGCGAAGGATGACGAGGCAGTGGGCCAGCGTTGTGGAAGATAATGCCAAAAGGAGAATCAGTAACGCGCCCCCACAATTCAGAGTTGATAAAATTACCAATTCGCCCAGCCCCTAAACCAACGGGTAACAATGGAACAATAAAATCTCCTACCGATAAAATAGAACGTTGCTGACGTTTCGCATAAATAATAATAGCAGTGACCACTCCGATAACGCCACCATGGAATGACATGCCGCCTTCCCATATTCTAAATAGGTATAATGGATTATCTAAGAAAGTAGGGAATTGATAAAAGAAGACGTAACCAATTCGACCACCAAGAATAACGCCCATGAAACCTGCAAATAAAAGGTCACTTGCTTGTTCACGCGTCCAAACACCCTTGGAGTTATCACAAACTCTATTCGCCATCCAAAATGCATAAGCAAATCCAACAAGGTACATCAAGCCATACCAGCGAATATCTAAAGGGCCAAGACTAATAGCGATCGGGTCTATATTGGGTAATACATAATGAGATGATGACATGTTTTACTCTGGTTAGTGATTTTAATGGCAGTATCATAACGTAATCACGGCATTACCTTAAGTCGTTTTATATGAATGATGGCGGCATTGATTATAACCAGGAGATAAATTTAAAAGATAACCTTAACCTGGATCCCCCCCACCTAAAAATCAACAATTATTCAACAACTTTATTACAACTATTTGACCGTTTGGGCGTATTAACGCTTTTATCGCTTAATTATTTAAAAAACAGCAATTACAGCACTATATTGCGACTAATTATGCTATTTTCTTTGCCAAATTCTGATCTGTAATAATTTCGCTTATAATTGAGTTGTTACAATCCCCCTAAATCAATATTTATAAAAATAACGCTGGTTATAGCTTAATGTTTTAATTGAACATTTGAGCTTTAATTGCCTTTAAAATAAAAATAGGACATATTTATGAGTTCAACCCCTACTCTTCTCCAACGCATGATGAATGGCAGTTTAGTATTACAGATTGTTATTGGTATTATCGCTGGAGTCTGCCTTGCAACGGTTTCACCAAGCAGTGCTACTTCTGTTTCTTTTCTTGGTGGATTTTTTGTTAGCGCACTAAAAGCTGTTGCTCCTATCCTTGTTTTTATTTTAGTTGCCTCATCCATTGCCAACCAAAGTAAAGGTACGCATACCAATCTTACACCTGTTATTCACCTATATTTAGTCGGTACTTTATTAGCTGCAATAACAGCAGTATTATTTAGTTACGCTTTTCCAACAGAGCTAGTACTCATTACCACTGATATCAACGCCACACCGCCAGATGGTATTTTAGAAGTATTAAATACACTGCTATTTAAAATAGTAGATAACCCTGTGAATGCGCTATTAAAAGGTAACTTCATTGGTATCTTGGCTTGGGCTATAGGTTTAGGGCTAGCACTTCGACATGCAAAGCAATCGACTAAAGATATTTTGCATGACCTAGCACACGGCGTATCTAAAATTGTACAGCTTGTGATCCGCTTAGCACCTATCGGTATCTTTGGTTTAGTGGCTGCGACTTTTGCTGAAACAGGTTTTGATTCGTTAATTGGTTACTCGCATTTATTAGCAGTATTAATCGGTTCAATGTTGTTTATTGCTTTGGTTGTAAACCCGATTATTGTGTATATCAAACTAGGTACCAACCCTTACCCATTAGTCTTTCAATGTTTACGTGAATCAGGTGTAACCGCATTCTTTACACGTAGTTCTGCAGCTAATATTCCGGTTAATATGGCTTTATGTAACAAATTAAAACTGCATGAAGATACCTACTCTGTATCTATCCCATTAGGTGCAACTATTAATATGGCGGGTGCTGCGATTACTATTACGGTATTAACACTTGCAGCAGTGCATACGCTAGGTATTGAGTTTGATATCCTAACGGCTATTTTATTAAGCGTTGTAGCGGCTATTTCTGCCTGTGGTGCATCAGGTGTTGCCGGTGGTTCTTTGTTATTAATTCCATTAGCATGTAGTTTATTTGGTGTGCCAAATGAAATTGCAATGCAAGTGGTTGCAATAGGATTCATCATTGGTGTGGTACAAGATTCAGCTGAAACTGCGTTAAATAGCTCAACAGATGTTATTTTCACTACTGCTGCTTGTCGTGCAGAAGAAGCAAAAGAGTTAGCTGCTCAGTCATAAGTTCCCCCTAGTCGCGCTATTACATTTACACTTGCTACATAGCGCGACTAGCTAGAAGCATCAACGCTAGCAGAGCAAAAATGGACACAATAAAGTTAATATCATGAAGTATACTTACTGGCTATTGCGTTCAGAATAATGCGTTATAAAAGAAAAAACCGAACTAATTAGTTCGGTTTTTTTTATTTTCTTTTCATTCCCTTTTTATAGTAATCACGGTTTAAATGTTTATTTCTTACCTGCTCGAACAAATCCACCTAGACCTTTAGCATCTAAATAATCAATAAAGGTTTTTTTAATAAAGGCACCATCATGCCCCTTTAGTGCAACTTGTGTACAGGCTTCTAACTCTGGGATGGTCACTTTGTTAAGTAAATATTTAACCTTATTAATATTAAAAGCATTCATACTTAGTTTTCGATACCCCAAACCTAACAACATTAATAAGCCGATCGGATCCCCGGCAAGCTCACCACAAATACTCACTTCAATATTATTTTTTTGGCTCTGTTTTAAAATAAACTGCATCGCTTGTAGTACTGCAGGATGATAACTATCAAATAGGTCTGCAACACGACTATTATTACGGTCTACAGCCAATAAATATTGTGTTAAATCATTAGTCCCAATAGATAAAAAGTCCACCAGCGGGGCCAATTGATCAATAATAAAGATAGCTGAAGGCACTTCAATCATTACACCAATATCAGGTAGAGGAAATTGTTCAGTAGTTAAATGTTGCTCCCAACAAATCTCTTGCCATGCTTGTTCAATTAAACGCTTCGATTCTTCCACTTCCCCTACAGATCCCACCATCGGTAACATAATACGTAAATTCTGCGTATTAATACTAGCCCGTAACATGGCACGGATTTGAATCAGGAATATCTCAGGGTGGTCCAATGTTAAACGAATACCACGCCAACCTAAGAATGGATTTTCTTCAGTGATCGGGAAATAACTGAGTTGCTTATCGCCACCAATATCCAAGGTGCGCATGGTTACCGGTAGATTTCTGTATTGTTCAAATAAAAGTTGATATGTACTGACTTGCTCTTGTTCTGTTGGAAACGCGCTGCTGAGCATAAAAGGTAGCTCGCTGCGGTATAAACCAATGCCAGAGAAGTTTTGTTCTTTAAACACGTCCGGTGTGGTGTTTAGCCCTGTATTCAGTAGCACTTCAATCTCACAGCCATCTTTGGTCATCGCAGCTTGATTTGCACCTAATTCAACCAGTGCTTTCATCTCATTTTCTTCATCAAGCAGTATTTGATATTCTGCAATCAATGACGCTTCTGGTTCAATAATGATAGTGCCAGCATAGCCATTAATAATAATATTTTTATGTGCTAAATTTTTAACTCTTAAAGATACCCCCAATACAGCAGGGATCCCTAATGCTCGCGATAAGATTGCAACATGCGAGCTCAAACCACCTCGTACTGAAATAATACCTTTTAATTTATCTGGAGGGATCATTGCTAGCATCGAAATAGTGACTTCTTCAGCGACGAGAATAATCTCTTCAGTAAAGTCTTGCTTTTCATCATCACGATTTGATAGATGGTATAATAAGCGCTGGCCAACATCCCTAATCTCAACAGCCCGTTCTCTTAAGTATGGATCGCTCATACTCTCAAACTGTTGAATATAAGTTTCTGCTACAGTTTTAACGGCACTTTTAGCAGTTAAATGTTGTTGTCTAATTTGCACTTCAACTGCCGTTAGTAATGCTTTGTCTTTTAATAAATGGCCGTAGACATCAAATAGCATAAAAGCATCTTTGGATACTTGCTCTTTAAGCGTAATTGATACTTTAGAAAACTCATCAGCACAAGCTTGTACTGCATTTGTAAAAGATTGCATCTCCAGATCAGGTTTTTCACTTAACTCAATACCCACATCACTCAACAATAAATGGGCCTGTAAAACATGGGCTTTATTAATTGATATACCAGAACTCGCTGGGCTACCTTGTAAGTGCACCGAGCGATTTTTGGGCGCCTTTTCATCGGGTAAATCTAATAAAGTTCCGCCTAATACGCTACCTAGGTGGACAGCTAAGGTCACTAAAAATGACTCTTCTAACTCATTAAACAATCGCGGTAATCGCTGCTGAGCAACTAATACACCTAATACTTGACGTTTATGGATAATAGGGACGCCGAGAAACGAACTAAATTGTTCTTCATTACTGGATGGTAGATATTTAAATTGAGGATGTTCAGAAACGTTTGCTAAATTAATCGGTTCACCTTTTTGATAAACCAGACCAACAATACCTTCATTAAAATTAAAATGCGTTGCACCAACGACTTGGCTATCTAGACCTTCACTTGCCATCAATGTCAGCTTTTGAGTTTCTTTATTAGTAATAAAAATAGAACAACAATCCAAGATCATTGTACTTTTGGTTTGCTCTACTAATAAGTTCATAGCATCAGAAAGTGTACTTGCCTCACCGAATTGCTCTACGATTTGACGAAGTTGGCTGAACATAAAACTCTCCTATTAATAAGGGAAGAAGCAATTACTTGAAGGAACCTCGGCGAGGTCGTTTATTTCTCTTTTTATCTGATTTGTGCATTAATGAAAATGCTGCATGACAAAATTCAGCGAGTGCTCTTCGGTATACATCGCGTTTAAATGAAACGACTTGTCGAACGGGGTACCAATAAGTAACCCATCGCCAGTCATCAAATTCGGGATGGCCGCAAGTGTCAAATCCAATTTGCTCTTCTTCTGTTATCAATTGTAATAAAAACCAGCGTTGTTTTTGGCCAATGCATATAGGCGCGGGAGACTCCCAGCGTACTAAACGTTTAGGTAACTTATAACGTAGCCACTGACGGCTACTTACGACTACTTTTACATGCTCAGGTTTTAAGCCGACTTCTTCATATAACTCTCGATACATAGCTTGTTCAGGTGTTTCACCTTCTTTAATTCCACCCTGTGGAAACTGCCATGAATGTTGACCAAAGCGCTTAGCCCATAAAACTTGACCATTTTTATTACAAATGATGATACCTACATTGGAACGATAACCATCAGCATCAATCATTAAAAACCTTAATAAGGTTAAGATCCATCTTCATTTATACACAAGTAAATAGGCGATAACACGGGATGGATGAAATTATAATTATGGATGCATTCTTTCACAGAAACCCTTTACCATCAAACCGATAAACGCTAAAAAAATTAATCGATACTACCTGCATCACGTTTACGTAAAGTGTACTGTGAAATATATCCACTAAATCTGTGCATAACTATGTGCACAATTAAAATTTAATAAAAGATCTAGAAAAAGACATAAACTTCAAGATCTTTATTTAATTATTTTACCAATAAATTTTTCAATATAAAACAATAAGTTACCTTTTAAAGATAAACTACCACCTTTTGACCCTGTCATTAGATCCAGTATTTTTAATTCACAGCCCAATGTGAATATCTTACACGTTTAAAAAATAGTCATTATCAATTTGAGTGGCATTTTTTGTTTAAAAAATAAACACTAAAACAATTTATTAGCCTACTTTAAGTTCTTTTTTAAAATAAATCTTAGGATCTTATGATCTATTCAGTTATCCACTAAAATTGTGCATAACTCTGTGTAAGTTCATTTTACAACTATGAATAACCCCAAATAAAAAAAACACGTATAATAAATGGGTCTATGTTTTTAAGCGGTTAAGAGAGTACCTATGAGGCCAACACCCCAATCAGAAGCTGAATTATTAACCTATTGCGAAGCTATTGCGGGCTATTCATTATCAGAATTAGCAAAGATTGCTAAAATTGATGTGCCTGAAAACTTGCGTAAAAATAAAGGTTGGGTTGGACAACTTATTGAATGGCACTTGGGTGCGGCGGCAGGCAGTAAACCAGAACAAGATTTCAAACACTTAGGGATTGAATTAAAAACAATCCCTATTGACAGTCAGGGTAAAGTTTTAGAAACAACTTTTGTTTGTAGTACCCCCATTCTACACACAACACACTTAACTTGGCATAACAGTAATATACGTAATAAGTTAAGCAAAGTATTATGGCTTCCTGTACAAGGTGAACGAAAAATCCCTCTTTCAGAACGTATTGTTGGTAACGGTTTTTTATGGACAGCCTCAAAATTACAAGAACAATTAATGCAGCAGGACTGGGACGAGCTAATGGAGAAAATAGCATTAGGTCAAATAGAAACCATTAGTGCTCGAGATGGGCAAGTATTACAATTACGTCCAAAAGCAGCAAATGGTCAATGCGTTACCGATGCATACGGTGAGCAAGGACAACTCATTAAAGTCCGCCCTCGTGGTTTTTACCTTAAGAAAGCGTTTACGCAAGAGATTATTAACCATCAATTTAATCTAAATTAACTTTCATCGAATAGATGACTAGAATTTATACAGTGTTTAAAGTAAATTAAATATAGGATAATACCTTTAGGGAGCAACAAGTATGAGCATTAAAAAACAATTTTTAAAAAATAAACCAATCGTTAAAGTGACTTTTGAAGTATCAAAAGAGATCGCAAACGGGGCAGCAAGCATTGATTTGTTGTCTGAGCATAATCAATGGCAAGCCATTGAACTGAAAAAGTTTAAAAATGGTAAATTCAAGGTTGCTGAAAATATTTCAACTGAAGAACGTGAAGGCTTACAGTTTATTTATAAAGTGACTTCTGAAGCGGGTGAAGAATCAATATTGCTACCTGATGGTGCTGATAATTACGTTGATAATGGTATGAATGATGGCGGTAAGAATGCTGTGATATTGCTTACAGAATAAGTCCTTTGTTGTTTTACAGTTATTCATAAAAGTCGCTTTTGCGACTTTTTTGTTACCTTTTCAGCCCCCTAAAAACTAGACTAAAAGTAAGTAACAGCTAAAATTAATATTTTGGGATAAAAGTAGCACAGTATTTAATGTTGATATTTACTGCGATCACCAAGATCATAATGCAGCGGCATACGTAACTTTTTGTAGGCCATGTAAGCAGTGATCAGTGCGCTCACTATTGCAAAAATAGCAGCAATTACAGGTTTTGAAAAAAACACACCATAGTAGAAAGCACAAAATAACAAGGGATTGATTTTCACTATCATTAGTGAAAAGCAAAAGCTTTCTTTATAACTCACACCTGCACAACAAATTAATAGCGCCCCTAGGCTTAAATGGGTGATAACTTGTCCGCTACTAATAAAGCTCAAAGAAACTAACCACACACCTAACCATGCACTAGTAACTAGAATGTAACGAATATTTTTATCATAAATATGTAGATTAGCGGCCAATAATAACACCGAAAAAGCCATCCACACTAAGCCATGTTTGTACCATACAGGGTAATACAATTGCTGCAGCGCTATAGTTAATAAACTAATCGTTAAAAAGACCATGCCAGCGCGATAGCTAATGATACTCATTTTATCGAGCAAGGTAAGTTTTGCTTTAACTTTAATGTCAGCCATTTATATGCTTTCTTTATAAATAGTAATACAGTTTCTACCGTTCTTTTTACTCTGATACAAGGCATCATCCGCCTGCTTAATAAGCCGCTCTACTGAGCTGCTTTGATCAGGTACTACTGCGCTAATGCCAAAACTCATTGTTATAATTCCCCCTGGGTTATGAGAATGAGTAATGTGACTCTCTTTTAACGCTTGTTTTATTTTATTAGCAATTTGTCGGCCATCCTCAGCATTGCTATTGGGTAATAGAATCACAAACTCTTCTCCTCCGTAACGCGCACTTAAATCGGCACTACGTGTTGTTGATTGCTTGATCAATGCACTAGTAATGCGCAGGCAGTGATCGCCATGTTGGTGTCCATAAATATCGTTAAACTGCTTGAAAAAGTCGATATCAGCAAGAATTAAACAAAGCGAACCCTTTTCTCGTTGTAGGCGCATCCATTCTTTGGCAATAGTTTGATCAAAGAAGCGACGATTAAACAATCCAGTAAGACCATCCTCCTGCGATAATTGCTGTAGTGATTTATTAACCGAAATCAGCTCAGCGGTACGTGATTTAACCGTTTTTTCTAATTGATATTTAGCTTTGTACAAATTCAAATACAGTGCACTTTTATTAACTTGTAGGTCATGTACTCGATAAGCTAACGCTAATGAGAAGACAACTAATTCAATCAGCGATCCAAGCATAAAACCATAACGAGTAAAGAAATTAAAGGGTAAAACCCCAGCATTTACGCCTGCAACAGCAAACACTCCTAACGCATACCAACTCAACCCAAACAGAGCATAATTAGCGAGTGGTACTTTTTTAAAGTAGGCAATAATATTCACTAATAATAGAAATAAAGTGCTTGGCATGGCGATATAGATAATTAAATAATAATAATGAGTGTTGATACCGCTAACCACACTTTGCAGGATAAACAAGGCCATCAAGAACTGTAAACAAAAGTCTATTTTTGGCAAATTACTGCCGGTCTGTAATAATGTTCGAACAAATTGCAATAGAAAAACAAACGAGATGGAAATTGAAATTATATATAAATAGTGCACTGAAGCAGATTCAATAACATACAGATCAAAGCCACTGTACATAAAGACAAAAATAATAAAAGTAAGGCAATACAATACATAATGAAAATATAATTTATCCCTTAATGAGATCAATAAGAATAAATTATAAATAAACATAGCCAAGGACATGCCAAAAAATAACCAGTATCCAGCAATTTCTATTTGTTCATCCTGCGCATATTGATAGGGAGACTTTACCTCAAGCCCGACAGTCACCAAGTTAATTTCGGTATTGATCTTAGCATATATTGTTTTTGTTTCGCCAGGTTGCAATGGCACACTAAAGCTCGGTAACCGATTATGAATGCTGCGCTCCGCAACAGGGACTGCTAAACCACTTTGATCATGAAACCATCGCGTATTATTATTTTTAGCTAGGCTCGAATCTCTAACTCGATAGTAAATATCTGCTTGATAGAGAAAGGTTTCATTAAACTTAACGATCCGCTCTATCGCTTGCTCGCTTTGGTTATGCATCTGAAATACAAACCAATAATTTGCTCGTTCAACGGATATATTAATACGTGAAGTACTGTTACTTTGATCTAGATTAAGCTCACTAATATCATCAATGGTCATTGATTTAGAGTGATCAATATAAATATGTAATGGGAAATTCTCAGCTAGATAATTAGCTTCTGCAACTTGCAGTGGTTGGTAGTTATGGGCTAAAGAAACAGAACTCAAAAAAAGTGAGTATATCATCAAAAAAATACGTAACATAAAAACCATCCGGTTTATTTTAAACTTTAAAATACAAAACAAAAATGTGATTTTAAAGTAAAAATTTAGTAACAAGTAATATATTTTCCAAAATATGCGTTTGCTCCAACTCAATCTTGACTACCACTGTAATAATTCACAGTGTATTATGATTTAAATAAGCAAATCGATTAATAAATAACACCCTCAGCCCACTAGAATATATCTATTATTCAACATAATTAGCGAGTGAGAAGTAATGAATAACATTGAAATCCGCGGTGCAAAAACGCATAACTTAAAAAATATCAGCCTTTCCATTCCTCGCGATAAGTTAGTTGTGATCACCGGCCTTTCAGGCTCAGGAAAATCCTCATTAGCTTTTGATACCTTATATGCAGAAGGCCAACGTCGCTATGTTGAATCATTATCCGCTTATGCTCGCCAATTTTTATCATTAATGGAAAAACCCGATGTAGAACATATAGAAGGTTTATCACCAGCGATTTCAATTGAGCAAAAATCAACTTCTCATAATCCTCGCTCCACGGTAGGCACCATTACTGAGATATCAGATTATTTACGTTTATTATTTGCCCGTATTGGCGATCCACGTTGTCCGACTCACGGTGTCACGTTACATGCGCAAACCGTTAGCCAAATGGTAGATGCTATTTTGGAGCACCCTGAAGGAAGTAAAATGATGCTTCTTGCTCCAATTGTTAAAGATCGTAAGGGCGAGCATGCAAAAATATTTGAAAGCTTAGCGGCTCAAGGCTTTTTACGTGCTCGCATTGATGGCGATATTTGTGATTTAAGTGATCCACCAAAATTAGCATTACATAAAAAACATAATATAGAAGTCGTTGTGGATCGTTTTAAAGTACGAGGCGACCTTAAACAACGTTTAGCTGAATCGGTTGAGACCACATTAGACTTAAGTCATGGGTCTGCAATATTAGCTGACATGGATAACAACCACCCAGAACAACTCTTTTCTGCTAATTTTTCGTGCCCACATTGTGGTTATAGCATTGCAGAATTAGAACCTCGTATCTTTTCATTCAATAGTCCTGCTGGTGCTTGTGAAACCTGTGATGGTTTGGGAGTCGAGCAGTATTTTGATGAGGCACGAGTGGTGACCGACAGCTCACTCAGCTTAGCAGACGGCGCCATTGAAGGATGGAGCAGTAAATCTAATTACTATTATCAAATAATACAGGCAGTCGCTGAACATTATGATTTTTCAGTAAAAAGCCCTTTTAAATCGCTTACCAAAAAGCAACAACAAATCGTTTTAAATGGTTCTGGTGCAGATAAAATTTCCTTCACTTATAGCAATGATAGAGGTGATCAAGTATCTCGCCTGCATTCCTTTGAAGGTGTTATTCCTAATCGCTCGCGTCGCTATAAAGAAACAGAGTCTTCTGCCATGCGCGAGTATTTAAGTAAATACATGAACCGTCAACCTTGTTCAAGTTGCCATGGTTCTCGCTTAAAAGAATCGTCGCGGAATGTATTTATCAATGACGTCAATCTTGCTTATATTTCAGAGCTCTCTATTTCAGATGCAGAACAATTTTTCAGAAATATTCAACTACAGGGTCAGAAAGCGCAAATAGCAGAAAAAATATTAAAAGAGATTTTAGAACGTCTCAGCTTTTTGGTAAATGTCGGCCTTAATTACCTCAGCCTAGAGCGAAGTGCAGAAACTTTATCAGGAGGGGAAGCACAGCGTATCCGTTTGGCGAGTCAAATAGGTGCAGGTTTAATGGGAGTGATGTACGTATTAGATGAACCTTCCATTGGCTTACATCAACGTGATAACGAGCGTTTACTAAAAACGCTCACTCATTTACGTGATTTAGGTAATACCGTGATTGTTGTAGAACACGATGAGGATGCAATACGTCAAGCTGATCATATTATTGATATTGGCCCTGGTGCAGGTATCCACGGGGGTGAAATAATTGCGCAGGGTAATTATCAAAAAATATTAAAAGCTAAAAACTCACTAACTGCCGATTATTTGAGTGGCCGTAAAGCCATTGAGATCCCAGCGCAACGAACACCACTCACTGGTAAATGGGTAAAACTTAATGCTGCAAGTGCAAATAACTTAAAATCAGTGAATTTAGCTTTACCTGTTGGTGTTTTAACCTGCGTAACGGGCGTATCAGGATCTGGTAAGTCGACATTGATTAACGATACTCTATTTCCATTAGCACAAACCAAGCTCAATAAAGCGACCACAATACAAGCCGCTAAGCATAAGAGTATTAGTGGCTTATCACAACTTGATAAAGTGGTTGATATCAATCAGAGTCCAATCGGTAGAACACCACGCTCAAACCCTGCGACTTACACTGGTATTTTCACACCAATTCGAGAGTTATTTGCAGCCACACCTGAATCTCGATCACGAGGTTATAAACCAGGCCGTTTCAGCTTTAATGTTAAAGGCGGACGCTGCGAAGCCTGTCAAGGTGATGGCATGATCAAAGTAGAAATGCACTTTTTACCTGATGTTTATGTGCCTTGTGACGCCTGTAAAGGACAACGCTATAACCGAGAAACCTTATCAGTGAAATACAAAGGTAAAAATATTCATGAAACCTTAGATATGACTGTCGAAGATGCATTTAAATTCTTTGAACCTGTGCCTGTTATTGCACGAAAATTACAAACATTAATGGATGTTGGTCTATCCTATATTCGATTAGGGCAAGCGGCGACAACTTTATCGGGTGGTGAGGCGCAACGTATTAAGTTAGCTAGGGAGCTGTCTAAGCGAGATACCGGCAAAACGCTGTATATTCTAGATGAGCCAACCACAGGATTACACTTCCATGACATTGCTCAACTGCTAAAAGTGATCCATACTCTGCGCGACAAAGGTAACACTTTAGTGATAATAGAGCACAATTTGGATGTTATTAAAACAGCAGACTGGATCATCGATTTAGGCCCTGAAGGCGGTAATGGCGGTGGTGAAATAATTGCAACAGGTACACCGGAAGAGGTAGTAAAAATAAAAGGCAGTTATACGGGACAATTCTTAAAAGCGATTTTAGATAAGAAGAAGTAACTCAATAGCGATTATTTATGAATTGGTTTCAAGAAATAAATAATCGCATCACAAGCAATCCTAGATAAACATGAGAGATAAATGGATTTACAACAAAAATTAACGCACACATTTTTTATTAGTTTTACACTTTTAATGGGATTCGGGGCACATTACTTCCAACATAATCAAGGGGGAAGTGGCTTAGAACTTGCAGTTAATAACGTGGTATGGATATTTTTCTCTCTATTGATCGGGTTAGGATTATGGAAAATAAGTGCACAACAAAAAGTAATTTACTCTAAATATACAGCCATTATTTTTATTGCTTTAGGATTATTATTTGTACCTGTTTTCTATCCCAACAATGTCTTAGCAGATCAAAGTTATACGCGTTTATTAGGGTTATTTGCAGGTATTTTACTGTTTCTCAGCCTGCAACAATTTAACTTTACTCGACCACAAGTCGAAAAGCTCTTATTGCTGATTGTGTTAGCAGGTTTAATACAAGCTTGTTATAGCCTGATGCAAGATTATTTATTACCAGCCGACAACTACTTTGGTTACAACGTAGGTTATGGCCGCCCCTATGGAATTTTCCAACAACCGAATGTGTTAGCTAGTTTTATGGCGACAACACTTATCCTGAGTGGCTATTTACTACAGAAAATAAACAATAAAAAGCTTCATATCTTCTTATTACTCACTGCAATGCTAAATATTTGGGTGATCACCGTTGCCATGTCTCGCACTGGTTATTTAGGCACAGTGATTGCTCTTTTGTTACTTGCACCTTGGGCGTGGCAAACAAACAAAAAACGTTTAGGCTTATTTTTACTGGCTATTGTATTAGGTACAGGCTTTGCTTCCATGAAGGGCGATGCATTAGGTGCTCGTAATGTAAGTAGCCTTGCAGAAGGAGGTCAACGACTGGTCCACTACAGTAATAGCTGGGATATGATCAAAGAAAAACCTTTGCTCGGTTACGGATACGGTAGTTTCGAAAAAGAATATTTAATTCATACCGCAGAAAAAGTAAAGAATGGCCAATCGAAGCCTGAAGTCTCAGTACTGACACATCCACACAATGACCTACTTTTTTGGGCAATTGAAGGTGGTGTTGCTCCTATACTGGGCATATTACTGCTCGTGTTCACTTTTATACTTTTATTATGCTCATTTAAGTTAAACAAAGCGTTAGCATTATTGGCTTTAGTGGTGCCGATTGCTGTACATACTCAAACAGAATATCCCCTCTATCATTCCGCCTTACATTGGTTAGTATTGATAGTATTGGTTTTTTATGTTGATTACGAATCCGAGACAACGCATCAAAAACGCTTTACCCCGACTTTTTTCCTGCGTGTTACGGGCACCTTAATTCCACTTTTCACTACCATCTTTATGGTGACCAACCTATTCACTATTTCAAAAATAACCGAATTTGAGCGCAGTAAAAATCCAGATATTCGTATATTAATGCATATTGTTAATCCACTTGTTTTTGATACTAATTTCACCTTTCATCTTTACAACTTCCGCTTGAACGGTGCGATACAAAATGATAATAAAACAGAAATAAAACAAATTATTAACGAATTAGAGACAACGGTTTATCGCTCTCCAAAACCTTTTTACTTTCATATTTTATATCTCGCTTATAAACACAGCGATCAACCAGAAAAAGCATTGCAAACATTACAATATGCTCGATTTTTATATCCTAAAGATAAAGGTCTTAAAAATGCAGATGCAGTGGAAAAAGAAACGTCTGATGCGGTTTCAACCGCTTTAACAACTGCTCCAGCCAAAACCACCAGCTCGTCACTAGCAAACTCAGAAGCCAATACACTGAATATTGAAAAGGGTAATCAATAAATATGTTGAAGGTATTAAGAACAATCTTCAGGGTTAGATTAAAGCATCAGTCAGGCGTTGATTTAGGCACTACATTGACCGCAATGCTACATTCATTAGCGCCATGTTTATTGGAGCGAAGTTCATTGACGTTACGTTCATTGCTCTGTTTTTTGACCTTAATCATGAGCGGTCTAGTGTTTACTGCCAATGCCGACATTTATATGTACACAGACAAAAGCGGAAATAAATTTTTCTCTGAACGTAAGGAAAACAAAAACTATAAGCTATTACTACGCAGTGATAGCAATAGAGCGCCACCTAGTTTTAAAAATTGGAAAGCGAAGAGTTATACCAATATTGCCATTCCGCGCAATACAACGCTACAGAGAAAATATCACCCTATTATAGTCAATGCAGCCAACAAGCATCAACTGGATCCAGCATTTTTACACGCGGTGATCACCGCAGAATCTGCTTATCAACGCAAGGCAATATCATCAGCAGGTGCTCAAGGATTAATGCAGCTAATGCCTGAAACAGCAAAGCGATTTGGCGTTAACGACCCATTCGATCCCACACAAAGCATTTTTGCAGGTGCGCTCTATTTAAAAACATTATTAAAAGAGTTTCGTAGCAAGGATTTAGCGTTAGCGGCTTATAACGCAGGAGAAGGCGCAGTAAGACGATATAAACGTCAGATTCCACCTTATCCGGAAACACAACAGTATGTCTCTAAGGTACTGACGTTTTATCAATATTATAAACACAATTTGTAGCGGCATTGAGCAGATAAAAGAGGCTCTTGAACGCTTAAAAGATAAGGTAATAAAGCGCGACTTAACTATCTTATCTTTTCAGCAACACTAATCTACTCTGCCCGTCTGTATTCAAACTGAATGCACAAAAAGTATATTATTGACTAATACGTAATTTGAATTGTTCACGCGTTTTTTGATCGGCTTTCTGGTACCAGTAATCTAACATTTTACCGGCAACATCGACTTCAGACTGAGTACCTGGAGTGGTAATAATTGTCACACGCTGTTGTAATGAAGCTGGTTGAGAGGTCAAATTATAATCTTTCATTTCTGCCACTAAATCGCGGTCAAACTGCATACCATTTTTCAATAGTTTACCCTGCTCAAATACCACTTTCTGTGACTGGCTGTCTTTTAAGCTAATACTCGGCTTTTCATTAAACGCATCACGTTCAGCTTGCGATGTTAATTTAGGAACGCTCATCACATAATTATCATCCTTTCCCGCAAAGGTCATAATGATAATATCAGAGGAATAAAATACATCATCTCCCCCTACGCGATAACGATCTTGATAACGAAATGCGATTTGGTTTTGACCATTTTTTAATAACAACGGTGAAACACTAGATGACTTTTCACCGTTAACAAGCTGCAATTTAACCTGTGATGGTATGGTTAACTGGATATCCGCTAACACCTGTGTACTTATGCAACAGGCCATTGCAATGCTCAAAATATTCCATAATTTCATCTTTAATTATCTCCAACTAAAACTAAAAAAGCACTCAAAAAGAGTGCTTTTCAGAATAAACTATCTCGTGAACCATAACCTAGAAGCCGTAACGAGCACCTAGTTGCAATTCATTTTCACGATCGCCAGCAGACATATCGTTATTTAATGCTAATTTGTAACTACCGTATACAGCAAAGTTGCCGACGTAACGTGCATATTCAACGGCAACAAAGTTAGTCTCTAATGATGCAATATCATCAGCTGAATAGTAGCTATATCCAATATTGACTAAGTTACCGTTATCTTCACCAAAGTAGTAACCCGCATAAGCATCTGCAGCAACAAAATCAGAATCTGCAATACCAGCAGCTGAAATATTACCAGTCATGCCTGTCGCTGCGAGGTAAACATTATTTTTTGAGTAGCGTGCAGCAACCATATAAGAATCTGATTGTCTTGTTTCCGCACCATTACCGTATTCTTGGTCACTGCTTGCGATACCTGCAGCTAATTCCACTTCAGGCGAGATTTTATAAGCAGCCATTACACCAAAACCATCGGCATTATCATTTGCATTTTGAGTACCAGATACTTGGAAAGTTAATGCATCTGCTTCATAGATATAACGTAATGTGTTTTTTGAACGGTCGCCTGATGTAGCTGTATTTTCATTAATATAACCAACAAATGTTTCAGCTACATCGGTGAAGTCAGTTAGGTAGGTAACTGCATTGTTTTGATGACCGTAAATAACAGTACCAAATTGAGTATCGCCACCCACGTAGAGATGACGTGTTGTTAGATTTGCTTCATTGTCATCTTTGTTTTCTTTAATTTCAAATTCATAACGACCAAAAACAGTCAAATCTTCATTTAACTTATTTTTACCATTTACATTCAAACGTACACGAGATTTATCAGTGTATTCGCCATCAGTTAGGTTACCACGTACTTCTACACGTCCACCTACATTGAATTCTTGGGCATCGTTTTTGTAAATAGTAGCAGCAGAAAGCGGAGCAGAAAGAATAGCACCAGAGGCAACGGCAATTAAATATTTATTGAATGTCATATTCATTTTCCTATAGTTTAGAATCATTTTTATTGATGATTTTGAGAGATAAGTGCTCGAATAAGCACCATTACTTTAGTCAAAAATGTAGACGATCCGTGTCCCTGTTAAGTAACGCCTCTAACTTATATAAGTTTTAAAAGGAATTCATGAATAAATGACACAAAAACTACAAATAGCGATCTGAATCACAAAAAACAAGGAGTTGAAATTTAAACAATTGAAATATAAATAAAAAAGTGTAATTTTTATCAATGAAAGTAATTGATCTGCTCGTTAAAAACTAATTGGCTTTCGCGTTTTTTTCGCCGCTATTGGCAATTCTGATTGCTTATCTTGTTTGCTATTATGATTCTTAACCGGCGCTTCTTGTTCCTGCTCTATAAACTCATAATCTGCCGTCGCACCTTGTACTGCAATCTGAAAATATTGCTCATTAAAGTAAATCAGATCGCCTGCATAAACTTTTTTACGCTTTTGAGTTTCAACTTCTCCATTAAGCGACACATAACCTTCTGCGATCACTTGCTTCGCTTCACCACCACCGGAAACAAGATTTTCAATTTTTAATATTTTATATAATTCGATCGGTTCGCGCTTAATCTCTACTAAAGTCGCATAAATCTCTTCTTCTTGTTCGAACTCGTGCTCTGTCATCTTTATTTTCCTTATATCCGTTATCCATCAAGATACATTACTTTTACATTTTGAGTGGTAACGGGAATAGCCATTATTTTGCAGTTAGACTGTGATCCCAGTCTTTCCAGACCACTTCATAACCTTGTTTTTTGACAATCTCCGCCATCATAGCAGGTGAACGCTCATCACTGATCTCAAATTGCTCTAATGCCACCTCTGATTGCTCTGCATAACCACCTGGTTGAGTACTTGAACCGGCGCTTAGAGAAGTAATACCTAAGGGTAGAACATGATTGCGAAAGTGTTCAGATTCACGTGTCGATAATGACAATTCCACTTCAGGATTAAATAGACGATAGGCACAAATCAATTGCACTAGTTCTTTATCATTCATCACTGATTTTATTTCCATCCCCCCTTCACAGGGGCGCAAACGCGGAAATGAAATAGTATAACGGCTTTGCCAATATTTTTTCTCTAAATAGCTTAAATGCGCGGCTACAAAAAAACAGTCCGTGCGCCATTCTTCTAGGCCAATCAGACTTCCCAGCCCCATTTTATGAATACCCGCTTTGCCTAATCGGTCATGAGTATTTAAGCGATAGATAAAGTCAGATTTTTTACCTTTAAGGTGGTGTTCAGCGTAAGTCACTGGATTATACGTTTCTTGATAGACTAATACTGCATTAACACCATATTCAATCAATTCACTGTATTCGTCTTGATCAAGTGGTTGTACTTCAATGGTAATGTTTGCAAAGTGCTTTTTGATAACAGGTAAAGCTTGCTTGAAATAATCCATGCCGACTTTACGTTCAGACTCTCCCGTTACTATTAGAATATGGTCAAAGCCCATTTTTTTAATGGCTAGGCATTCATTCTCAATTTCTTGCATATCTAGGGTTTTACGACGTAATGCGTTGTGCATTGAAAAACCACAATAAGTGCAAATATTACTGCACATATTCGAAAGATAGAGTGGAATATAAAACTGTTGCGTTTTACCAAAACGTTGCACAGTTAACTGCTGTGATTTTTGCGCCATTTGCTCTAAATAAGGTTCAGCAGCTGGACTTATTAACGCTTTAAAATCCTCTAAATCTAAACGTGATTTTGATAAGGCACGTTGCACATCAGTATCTGTTTTAGCATAGATAGATAGGCGAATATCGTCCCATTGATACTCTTTTATTTTGTCACTGAAATTCATATACTTGCCTCAAGAAATGCCGTTAATGGACTTGAGGCAATCGCTTGTGTGCTTTGCCCACCTAAACCCGCTAAATAAGCTTGGCGACCTGCTTGCACCGCTTTTGCAAATGCTTCACTCATGGCAACAGGGTTACCCGCAACAGCAATCGCAGTATTAACTAACACCGCATCTGCCCCCATCTCCATTGCGAGCGCTGCATGGGAAGGACTACCTAATCCTGCATCCACAATCACTGGAATATTCGCTTGTTCAATAATAATTTCTAAAAAATCAGCGGTTTTAATGCCTTTATTTGAACCAATCGGAGCGCCTAACGGCATCACAGCAGCACAACCAGCCGCCTCTAAATGTTTACACAATACAGGATCAGCATGAATATAAGGTAAAACAATAAACCCTTTATTGGCTAACATTTCAGCCGCCTTTAAGGTTTCAATTGGGTCAGGTAGCAAATACTTCGGATCGGGATGAATTTCTAATTTAACCCAATTAGTTTGTAATGCTTCACGCGCTAGTTCCGCTGCAAAAACGGCCTCTTTTGCATTACGGGCCCCTGATGTATTGGGTAATAACTTCATGCCATTTTTAATTAATGGCGCAAGGATATCATCGTCACGATGTTGCATATCGACACGCTTTAAGGCCATTGTGACTAATTCTGATTGTGATGCTTTTAATGCAGCGACCATGGTCTGTTGATCATTAAACTTTCCAGTCCCAGTAAACAAACGAGAAGAGAAAGATTTATCACCAATAACCAACTGATCGTTTTTATTCATTTCATCAAATAACATGATTTATCCTCCCGCAATGGCTTGAAATAGAGAGATGTTGTCACCCTCGTTAAGAATAGTATCTGCCCAATGAGAGCGACTGATAATTTCTTGATTGACCGCAACAGCGCTTCCCATTAACGGCTTATCTAAATATATTAATAGTTGTTCGATATTACTATTTTCTGCTAGCTCTAACGTTTGTTCATTAACGTGTATTTTCATTTAACTTTGTTCCTATGAATGCAGTTTAATTGATACCACTTAATTAATGCTGTCCACACACTGTGCATTTTGGATCTTTATTAACCGTAAAAGTTTGCCAATCTAGGGATTTACCATCGAACAATTTCAATTTATTTTTAATGCCTGACGGTAAACCAACAAAATATTTAATCGCTTCCAATGCTTGTAATGTACCGATAGTGCCAACCACCGGACCAATAATGCCTGAATTACTGCAATTGAGAGTTTGCTCTTCTGAACTTGGAAATAGGCAGTGGTAACAAGGGGAATCAGTTTCGCTATGGTCAAAGAACATTAACTGCCCTTCAAAGCGTATTGCAGCCCCGACAATTAACGGTACTTTTGCATCGACACAGGCTTTATTAATCAATTGTCGGCTCGCCATATTGTCAGTGCAATCCAACACTAAATCAGCCATGGTCAATTCCATAGTCAATTGCATCTCTGGCATGGCTTTATTGATACTGCGGACTTTAATTTCTGGATTAATTTGCTGCAATTTACGTTTAGCGACTTCTACTTTTGCTTCACCAATATCATCACTTTGATAAGAAATTTGGCGTTGTAAGTTACTTACTTCAATATGGTCAAAATCATTCAATACGATATGCCCGACGCCAGCAGCAGCAAGATACAATGAAGCCGGTGAACCCAACCCTCCCATCCCAATAATAAGTACCTTGGCATTTTTGAGGGCCTGTTGACCCGTTTCTCCAACATCTTCTAATAATAGATGGCGGCTATAACGTAATAATTCATCGTCATTCAACATGCTTTTATCCTCTGTTCACTACTAACACATGATTTCATTAAACTGATTAACCACCTGTTTAGGGTCATCCGCTAATGTAATTGCAGTCACTACCGCAATACTACCAATCCCCGTCTGCCATACTGCTGGAGCGCGCTCTAAATTAATGCCTCCAATAGCAACGGTTGCCATATCTGACATTAAGTTCGCATACTTAGATAAACGCGTTAATCCTTGTGGATCGGAAGGCATATCTTTCGTTTTTGTTGGGAAAATATGCCCTAACGCGATATAACTTGGTTTAAGCTGTCTTGCACGTAACATTTCATAATAACCGTGGGTGCTTAATCCTAAACGTAAACCTGCATCGGCAATTAACGGTAAATCAGCTACATCCATATCTTCTTGCCCCAGATGTACTCCGTAAGCATTATGTTTGATGGCTAACTGCCAATAATCATTAATAAATAAACGTGCGTCATACTGTTTTCCTAACGCTATCGCATCAATAATTTGTTGCTCGACTTGTTCTGGTTGTTTGTCTTTAATACGTAACTGAAGAGTTTTTACGCCCATTTTCAATACGCGCTCTACCCATTCAACAGAATCAACAACGGGATATAAACCTAATTTAATGGTGTCACAAGGTTTAAAGCCAGGGCCCGCTTCTAAACTACCTGGTAGGTCTAACTCATAACCAATACTTGATTCAGGTAAAACGACTTCAGGAAAATCAGCACGCAGCGTTGGCCAACCACAATGCGCGACAGAACCTTCACCAGCACCGAGTGCTTTAGAGGCTTTTAAGCCTTGGTTTAAATAACCTTTTGCAATCACTAACGCATCTTCTATAAAATAATCTAAGGCCATCGTTGCAGCAATGGCACTGGCTAAGGTACAACCTGTTCCGTGCGTATGAACATTGTCTAAACGAGGGCTTGTTAGTGCGATTTCTCTTTCTCCATCACTCCAATAATCAAGCGCAATGTCATCCACCAGCTCAAAGTGACCGCCTTTAATTAAAACACTACCGCAGCCCATGCTGATTAATTTATCCACGGCAGGTTTAAACGATTCACCAGAAATTAATGCATGTCCAGATAAGGTTAATACTTCATTCGCATTAGGTGTTAATAGATCGATTTGAGGGAGTAATTGCGTTTTAATAACCTCATTAATGCCCTCTTCTGCCATTTCATCACCTGTCGATGCTACCGCCACAGGGTCATAAATAACAAATGGCTTACGTGCCCAAGTTTGTTTGTAGATTGCTAGTTGCTGTGCAAGAATTTTGACATGCTCAACACTCGCTATCAGACCGATTTTAATCACTTTAGCAGGCATATCTTCCGCTAAACTGGCTAATTGTTGTGCGAACATTTTTTCAGAAACACTTTCAACAAGCTGCACAGCTTGTGAATTTTGCGCAGTGACCGCCGTGATCACAGAGCAACCATCTGCCCCTAAATCATGGAATGTACAAAGATCTGCTTGGATCCCTGCGCCTGCGCTAGAGTCAGATCCTGCAATTGTCCACACTATATTATTCATATTTAACCTTAAACTTGTTTGTAAACCGGTTATTAGTAAAAGACTAATAGCCGGCAATTTTTGCCATTATACTTTATCTAAGCTTTATACTTTATCCACAAAAGCCGGCTGATATATTTCAGCACCACTTTCAGTAAACTCTTTCGCTTTAATGGCCATGCCTTGTTCCGCTGTCATGTCTGTAGTCATAACAATGGTTTCATCAAGAATTTTAATCGATATTTCACCTGAATCTAACTTCGCAGTAAAGTCACGCACATCTTGGGTGATTTTCATTGAGCAAAATTTAGGGCCACACATCGAGCAGAAATGCGCTACTTTCCCCGATTCTTGTGGCAAAGTTTCATCGTGATATTCTCGCGATGTTACTGGGTCTAAACCGAGATTGAATTGATCTTCCCAACGGAATTCAAAACGAGATTTAGATAAAGCATTGTCTCGAATTTGTGCACCAGGATGGCCTTTTGCTAAATCTGCTGCATGTGCTGCAATTTTATAAGTGATCAAACCTACTTTTACATCATCTTTATTAGGTAACCCTAAATGTTCTTTAGGTGTCACATAACACAGCATTGCACAACCGTACCAACCAATTTGCGCAGCACCGATACCAGAGGTGATATGGTCGTAACCCGGTGCAATATCAGTTGTTAGTGGACCTAATGTGTAGAAAGGCGCTTCAAAACATTCTGTTAACTGCTTATCCATGTTTTCTTTAATCATCTGCATCGGAATATGGCCAGGGCCTTCAATGATCACTTGCACATCATATTCCCAAGCTACTTTGGTTAACTCACCTAATACTTCTAGTTCAGAAAATTGTGCTTCATCATTGGCATCTGCAACCGAGCCTGGACGTAATCCATCGCCTAGTGATAACGACACATCGTACTGCTGGCAAATTTCACAAATTTCACGGAAGTATTCATAAGCAAAGTTTTCTTTATGATAAGTCAGACACCACTTCGCCATGATTGAACCACCACGTGACACAATACCTGTAACGCGTTTAGCCGTCATCGGAACAAAGCGTAACAATACGCCCGCATGAATTGTAAAATAATCCACACCTTGCTCTGCTTGCTCAATTAACGTATCGCGAAAGACCTCCCAGGTTAAATCTTCAACCACACCATTTACTTTTTCTAAGGCTTGGTAAATTGGTACGGTACCGATTGGTACAGGTGAGTTACGTAGGATCCATTCGCGAGTCTCATGAATATTACGACCCGTTGATAAATCCATCACCGTGTCACCGCCCCAAAGCGTCGACCAGACTAATTTTTCAACTTCTTCTTCAATGGAAGATGAGACAGAAGAGTTACCGATATTAGAGTTAACTTTAACTAAAAAGTTACGACCAATGATCATCGGTTCTAATTCTGGATGGTTAATATTAGATGGAATGATCGCACGCCCTCTAGCTACTTCTGAGCGAACAAATTCAGGCGTAATTGATTCCTGTAAATTCGCTCCGTAACTCTGCCCTGCATGTTGTGAAAGTAAAGCTTCACATTTAATTCGCTCACGGCCTTGGTTTTCACGAATCGCAATATATTCCATTTCTGGTGTGATAATGCCCTGACGCGCGTAATGCAACTGCGTTACACATTGACCTTTTTTAGCGCGTAAAGGCTTAGGTAACTTGGCGAAACGTAATTCATCTAATGACTCGTCAGCTAAACGTGTCTGTGCAAACTCTGACGTCACACCTTCAAGGACTTCGACGTCATCACGCGCTTCTATCCAGCTTTTACGTAGTTTTGGCAATCCCGCATGGACATCTATTTTAGTATTAGGATCTGTATAAGGGCCTGATGTATCGTAAACTGGAATAGGTTCATTTTTTTCATAAATTGGGTTTTCTTCACTGCCACCAACAAATGTATCAGTTTGATGAATTTGACGCATCGCTACTTTGATCGGATGAATATCACCGTCAATAAATATTTTTTCAGAGTTAGGATAAGACTCATTATTCAAATTTTGAATATAATCCTGTGCG
Source organism: Psychromonas sp. SR45-3 (assembly GCF_014163575.1). Taxonomy (NCBI): domain Bacteria; kingdom Pseudomonadati; phylum Pseudomonadota; class Gammaproteobacteria; order Alteromonadales; family Psychromonadaceae; genus Psychromonas; species Psychromonas sp. SR45-3. Next base: position 18,319 of record NZ_JACJDP010000026.1, on the reverse strand, counting down.
GCTTGACGTGATTCACGACGAGATAGACCTTTACGATCAGTGGTTTTTAACGTTGAATTAATTTCTTTAGACATAGCATTCTTTACCTAGTTTAATATAAACGGTTTATAAAAGATTGCTTGTCGAATAGGTGTGGAAGTTAAAAAATATCCAAGAATGGAAAATAGACAGATATTTTCTACTTGTTCCCTTCGTAGGTATTAGCCCAATCAGGTTCCACGGATCCCACGTTAACTATTCAAAATGATAGCTAACTAATGTGGTCTCAGCCTTTGGGAAATTCCCATTAGCACTCCGACAAGATGCGGGCAGTATAGAAGAAAAAGCAACCAAGTTAAACAAGAGAAGAAAATTAAGCAAAAAAGACCTTAACTCTTAACAATGATTAATCACTTAAGGGTTAAGGAAATAGTAAAATGATTTAAACCAATAACCTAAACCATTTATTATTTGAGGCTAAGTAAAAATTACTCGCATTCAAGATGCAAAAAGCAGCAAGGTTAGAAGTAAGCAGATCTCAGCCATAAAGTTGATAAATAACGGCTATATGGTCTAATGATGGTGGCAGCATCGACCATCAGCATTTTTATGCGATACCTTTTTCAACACACCTTGCTCAGGTGTATTTAATGATCGACGATGTAATTTAGCACTTAGCAATAATGTTTCAATCTCATCCCTTGTATTACCTTGCTCTACTTTTAAACCTGCATTTAGCAGTTTTGCTAAGGTTTTTTCACCTACTTTTCTAACAATCACAACATCGCAGTGCATTTCTTGTAAGAGTTGAATAATTAATAACTTTGCAGAGCAACCGGTAAGACCTAAAGCTGGATTATCATGCACGGCTATTATCTGATTGTTTTCATCATAAAAGGTGAAGTTCTCAGATTTTGAAAACTGGTGAGACAGCTTATTATTGCTCATTGCGATAGCATAAATCATGGTATTTTCCTTAATTAATGAGGTTGACTAGTTCATCGGGTAAGACTAATGCATGACCATTAATCAATGCATTACTTATCTTAAAACGTGATTTTTTTAAAATATTGGCAAAGGTTTGTCGTGAAACTTGCATTCTTTTGGCTGCATCCTGTTGCGAAAGCCCTTCAATATCCACCAAGCGAATAGCTTCCAATTCATCACTTTCGATACTGATTTTGATTAGCTTAGTTACTGGAATACCATTGGGTTTAAATAGGCTACATTTAGCAAATTTTTCAGCACAGATATGCCGCTTTATTTTAGGTCTCATCTACAGCTCTCAGTTCTTAGTTCTTAGTTCTAAATTTCAGTTATCAGTTATCAATTACCTTTTGCTATGTTATCTTAACCAAGTAATTAGCATATGCCAATTACTTTTGTTATCAATAATGAATGATAGAGGTTAATATGTCTGCTACACATGACTCAGAGAAAGCACAATTATTAAAAGAATTACAATTACTTAATAACAAGAATATTCCTCAGCCACTCACCTTAGTACACAAGCAAAAAAGTCATCAAGGTTGCATGATGTGCGGGTCCAATGCCGTATTAGGTTTGAAATTAGATTTTTACAGTGATCCTAATCAGCAAGTCTGGGCTCATTTTAAAAGCTCAATTCATCAGCAGGGCTATGAAAGTATATTGCATGGTGGTTTTTTAGCGGCATTGTTAGATAGCAGCATGTGCCAAGCGGTTTTCAATCAAGATATTGAAGCAGTAACGGCGGATATGAATATTCGCTTTCTACATGAAATGAAAGTCAACAGTGATATTTTAATGACAGCTAAAGTCCTGCCTTCTCGTCCTCCTCTTTATAAAGTAGAAGGTGAGTTATATGTAGATGGTCTCTTGATGGCAAAAAGTAGTGCACGTTTCATGACAAAAGGATTTGCTAAAAGCAAAGCACATTAAGTATCTGTCAGCATAGGTTTTATACTTACCGTAGCTTTAGCTGCATTGAGGTTCAAAATATCTCCCCTAAGGCAGATATCTCGGGATAAACAAGTCTCCCCTTACAAGAGTAAGAGGAGCGAATAGTTCATTATTAATTACACATGAAAAACTGAAACTTTAGCACTTAACAAATTAGCTTGTGCATTCAATTCACTCGCTTGTAATTTAGATACCGTAGCGTCTTCAGTTAATTTATCAGTTACATCTTTAATTGATGTCGTATTTTTAGTGATCTCAGAGGTTACTTGATTTTGTTCCTCTGAAGCGGTGGCAATTTGTGTTGCCATATTACTAATAACTTCTACTGAATCCTTAATTTTAGCTAAAGATTGTGCAGCCTGCTGTGCATCATTCACTGTACCTTTCGCTAATAAAGAACTGTTATTCATCAATTTCACTGCATTATTAGTGCTCGTCTGCAAAGTGCCGATCATACTCTGAATTTCTTCAGTAGAGCTATGAGTCCTCTGCGCTAAACTACGTACTTCATCAGCGACCACAGCAAAACCACGTCCGTGGTCACCAGCTCTTGCCGCTTCAATAGCAGCGTTAAGTGCCAATAAATTAGTCTGATCCGCGATACCTTGGATGGTTGTTAAAATTCCATTTATATCTTGCGCATGCTGATGTAGCTCGCTAATAACATCAGTCGCCTGAACGATTTCAGTCGTTAAGTTGGTAATTGAATGTTGCGTTTTTTCTACTTCTGATTGCCCCTGTTGCGCATAATCAGCTAAAGAATAAGCAGCCTGTGCTGTTTGCTCTGCATTTTCGGCAATTTCATGCGTTGCTGATGACATCTCAGTCACAGCCGTTGCCACCATGGTTACCTCTTGCTGCTGCAATTGTAACCCTTTAACTGATTCATTGGATCGCCCTTCACTGTCACGCGCTTCTATTTTAAGCTGTTCAGCCAGCGCAAAAACATCTTGAATAAGCATTTGTAAGCTGCCCATAAACTGGTTGAAGTGCTTCGCTAATGTACCCACTTCGTCATTACTATCAATATCAATACGTCTCGTTAAATCACCTCCCCCTTGTGCAATCGTTTCCAGAGCGCGAGATACACCTTGTAATGGTTTGAAGAGATAATTACAAAACAGATTAAAAGCTAACAAACAAACAGCAACAATCACTAATGCACCTAACAATTGCTGCCAGAGTGCTGTAATTAAAGGCGCAACAACAGATTCTTTATTAATTATCACAATCGTTTGTAAACGCGTTCCTTTAATAGGAGCGACATAAACATAACTCTCTTGATTAGCCACCAGCATGATTTGTAATTTAGCATTTGCGGTGGACAAATTTGATAAACCTTGACTCAATCCAGGGTCCATCGCACTAAGCGGTTTATTTAATAACGAGCTATCAGCATGTGCAAAAACATTACCTTTATCGGTTGCGATAAACATATAACCTATACCAGGTAAGACAGCACTTTGTAATTGCTCAATGATATCGCTTATCTGTACATCTGCACCTAAAACGGCAGTTTCGCCTAGCACCTGAACGGCTTTACCAAGAGAAACAACATTTGCGCCTGTCGCTGCGGCTACCGTTGGGTTATCCATAAAGACTTCTTGCGGCTTGCTCATCGCATTTTTATACCAGCCCCACTTTCTAGGATCATCATTACCTGGAGGTAGAATTACGCCATTTGCATTTTTTTGACTACCATCTTGAAATGCTAAAAATACATTATCAAACCTAGCACCAACTCGAAGCTGCTGTAAATGTTTTTCTAATTGATCAAGTTCGATGGTAGCGGGTAGAGACTGTAGCGCTTCTCCTTTTGCACCAAGCCAGTCACTCACGTACCGATTGTAATAACTAGTACTACTTAAAAGCCGCTGATTTAATTCAATATCTAATCGTTTGAGTGAGCTTTGAAAAGAGATTGTCATCACTAATATAGCACCGACTAAAATGGCAAAACTAGCGGAAAAAGCCAACTTTTGCTTAAGTGTAACTCGACCAAAAATCATAATTAAAATACCTATTATTGGATATAAATTTATTGTTGGTGCGAGGATAGTTTAAAATATCCTATAAGTAAAAATAAAACATCATATCGATAAAAACAAACGAGCCCCGCATCTTACATTACGAGGAAAAGCTAAAATTATTATTATTTGAAATTACTTTTAGCAGCTACTTTATCGGCTTACTCTAGATATTAGGGAAGTAGGATAAGCTATGGTGTTTTTTGAACTCTATAGAGAACTCACCACTAACAGTCGCGCAAAACTCTTCCGTTCATAAAATTAGACATAAAAAAACCCCGATAACTTTCATTATCAGGGTTTATCAACTTTAAAATATTTTCTTTTTATCCTAATTTAGGAAAAAAATTATTTTTTAGCCGCTGCTTTATCAGCTTTAACTTTCTCAATCACAGCATCAGATACTGAAGCAGGACAAGGCATGTAGTTTTTGAACTCCATAGAGAACTGACCACGACCTGATGTCATTGTACGTAGTGAACCGATGTAACCAAACATTTCTGAAAGAGGTACGTCAGCTTTAATACGAACACCAGAAGCACTAGGCTCTTGACCAGCGATCATACCACGACGACGACTAAGGTCACCGATTACATCACCAACATGATCATCAGGAGTGAACACGTCTACAGCCATCATAGGCTCAAGAAGTTGTGCGCCTGCTTTAGGGATAGACTGACGGAATGCACCACGTGCTGCTAATTCAAATGCTACTGCAGATGAATCCACGGCATGGAAACCACCATCAAAAAGTTCAACTTCAACGTCAAGTACAGGGAAACCAGCAAGTACACCAGTATCCATCATGCTTTTAAAGCCTTTCTCGATAGCTGGGAAGAATTCTTTAGGTACGTTACCACCAACAACAATTGATTTAAACGCAAAACCACTACCAGGTTCGCCAGGCTTGATACGGTAATCGATTTTACCAAATTGACCAGAACCACCAGATTGTTTCTTATGTGTGTAAGAATCTTCAATTGCTTGTGTGATTGTTTCACGGTAAGCAACTTGAGGTTCACCAACTAATAAATCAACACCGTAAGTACGTTTTAATATATCTACTTTGATATCTAAGTGAAGCTCACCCATACCAGACAGGATTGTTTCACCTGAATCGATATCAGTTTCAACTTTAAATGTAGGATCTTCTGCAACCATTTTACCAATCGCAATACCCATCTTCTCAGTAGAACCTTTATCTTTTGGTGTAACAGAGATAGAGATTACTGGGTTAGGGAAAACCATCGCTTCTAGAATGATTGGGTCTTTTGGATCACATAATGTATGACCAGTTTGAACGTTACCTTTCATACCAACGATAGCGATGATATCGCCCGCTTGTGCAGAAGTAAGTTCGTTACGATCATCAGCTTGCATTTCACACATACGACCAACACGCTCAGTTTTACCTGTAGCAGCGTTCATGATGGTATCGCCTTTCTTCAATGTACCAGAGTAGATACGTACGAAAGTTAATGAACCAAAACGGTCATCAGTGATTTTAAATGCTAACGCTTTAAATGTTTCTTCAGCTGAAACGAATGCAAATTTACCATTCGGCTCGCCTTCTTCATCTGTAAGAGGTTGTGGATCAACTTCTGTAGGTGAAGGTAGGTAATCAACAACAGCGTCAAGGATGTTTTGCATACCTTTGTTTTTAAACGCAGAACCACAGTAAGTTGGGAAGAACTCCATAGTACGTGTACCTTTACGGATACAACGTTTAATGTCTTCTAGAGATGGCTCTTCGCCTTCAAGGTATGCTTCAAGTAGATCATCATCTTGACCTAATGCTTCTTCAAGCAACATTTCACGGTATTCTTCTACTTTATCAACCATATCCGCAGGAACATCAGTGATTTCGAAGTTTTCTGGAAGACCAGTTTCATCCCAAATGTGTGCTTTACGAGTTAGTAGATCAACAACACCACAGAAGTCATCTTCTATACCGATTGGTAGAACCATAACTAGTGGGTTAGCACCAAGAACAGTTTCAGTTTGTTTAACTACGCGATAAAAATCAGCACCCATACGGTCTAATTTGTTTACGAAGATAATACGTGCAACTTTTGAGTCATTCGCGTAACGCCAGTTAGTTTCTGATTGTGGTTCAACACCACCAGAACCACAGAATACACCAATGCCGCCATCCAATACTTTAAGTGAACGGTAAACTTCAACTGTGAAGTCAACGTGTCCAGGAGTATCGATTACGTTAAAACGATGATCTTTCCAGAAACAAGTTACAGCAGCAGATTGTATAGTAATACCGCGCTCAGCTTCCTGTTCCATGAAGTCAGTTGTAGATTCGCCATCATGTACTTCACCAGTTTTGTGGATCTGTCCAGTAAGTTTCAAGATACGCTCTGTAGTAGTAGTTTTACCCGCATCAACGTGCGCGAAAATACCAATGTTTCTGTATTTACTTAAATCTGTCATTTTTTATACTCTGTATGTAAAAAATTGGAGGCTATATTCCCGCGGTATTATACAATCTTTGTAGTTAAACAGAACACAGTATTTAGAAAAAAGCGGAAATATGTTGTTTTTTTCGACTTTATTTTGTCATGTTTTATAAAAATAGTAAAAAAAACCGAAACAACTGACTTTAAAACCAGTTATTAGCAGAATAATTGTTCGATTTTTAAGCAATCAGAACAATCGCAAACAATAATGAAAATACAAAAGCACTGATTGCTGTGTTTTTCAGTTGTTCATTAAAAACTGCACCTTCTCGATCATCTTTTTTGATTGCTTCAGCAATTTGAATACAGCTTTTCGCTAATGGGCTGGTAATTAATAAAAATAGATATTGCCAAAATTGGCTTCCCTCAAGCTGATAAATATAGAGTGAACTACATAACATTGCAGTACTGATAAGCAGTAAGTGATAAACAAACGCTTTTTTACGTCCTAATAAAACCACTAAAGTGATTTTATTAGCCGCTTTGTCACTATAAACATCACGCATGTTGTTAATGTTTAAAACAGCTGCACTTAATAAACCGACACTGATAGCAGGTAATATTAAAGAAATAGGCAGCGTTAATGCTTGTAGATAGAAGCTACCGAGTACGCCTAATAATCCAAAGAACAAGAAAACAGCAAGATCGCCCATAGCACGATAGCCATAGGGTAATTTACCCATGGTATAAGTAATTGCAGCAATAATAGCAGCCACACCTAGCCCTAAGAAAATCAGCCAACGAGTTAAGTCACCTGCAAATGAAACGCTTAATAAAGAAAGCCCTGAAATGAGGCATAACCCTGTGACAAGGACTATTGCCTTTTTCATAGATGCGGCACTAATCAAACCACTTTGCATAGCCCTTTCTGGACCCGTCCTCTGATCATCCGCCCCCGTTAACGCATCACCGTAATCATTGGCTAAGTTGGACAAGATTTGTAGTAATAAAGCAGTTAATAAAGATAATACAAAAATGCTCGAGCTAAAAACTTGATGTTGTACCGCTAAGCCTGCGGCAACAATAATAGAAGCAACAGCTAACGGTAAGGTACGTAATCGACATGCTTGGATCCAAACTTGAAATGATTTCACTAAAAGTCCTATAAAAAATGATGATAATTGATAACGGTACTAGGAATAAGGTTAATATCGCGCTACATTAGCAAACATGAATAGATAAATATAGCACTGGGTTATAGTCGAAGATATGAACCAACTTCAACAACTGAAAAAAACATTAACACAGCAATTACAATCATTTAGTCTTATTCACGGACATTTTCCGAATACCAATTTAACAGTAACTATTGAATCAATCAGTTTATTGCCTTTATTAAAAGGGCAAAGATTGGCTGGCCAAGAAAACTTACCATTATTACCGCATATCTATTGGCAAAATAAAGAAAAAAGTAAAACTCTTGCCTGTTTTGGCGCTATTGAGACGTTACATCATATCCCCAAAGCTACTGAACAAGCATTTTATATAGGTGGCTTAGCTTTCCAACAGCAAGGTCAACAATGGCCTGATTTTCCAGCCATTCTTTTCATCAGACCGCTAATGGTATTTGAACAATTAAGAGCGACTGACAAAGAACAAACACAAGTCACTTTCCATTTTAATGGTGCCCATAGCATTAAAAAAACAATTGATAGCGTTAAACTGTTACAACCTGCAGTCCCCTTAATTGCATTTAACTCACAATTTCTAAAGCGTCAGGATAGCCCTAATCTGCAACAATGGGCGAAATTAGTTGAGCTTGCCATAGAATATAAGGCTTTATTACCCAAAGTCGTATTATCAAGAGAAACTGAGTTATGTTTTGATACCCCTATCAACACCTGGGATATGATGGCACTTTGGCAACAAGCTAACCCTAATAGTTTCCATTATGTTTTAAAACTATCTAATAAGCAGAGCTTTATCAGCTGCTCTCCGGAGCGCCTTTTCTGTCGTCAGCAACGAACGGTGACAACAGAAGCTTTAGCAGGCACAGTGAATAGGGGCAGAAATAAACGCGAAGATGATCTGTTATTACAAAGTTTATTAAATGATAAAAAAATAGACCGTGAAAATCATATTGTTCAAGAATTTATTGTTGCTAGTTTAAAACAACTTAAAGCACAAGTAAGCAGTGCACCCGCGCACGTAATGCAATTACATAACGTGCAACATTTATGCGTCCCTATCTCAGCACAATTAGCTGAAGATACAAAAGACAGTGACCTGTTATATAAATTACATCCGACTCCAGCGGTAGGTGGCACGCCCAAATTACCTGCATTACAATTTATTAATGACAATGAACCTTATAATAGAGGCTGGTATGCAGGCGCAGTAGGTTGTATTAGCGAACATGAAAGTGACTTTAGTGTCGCCATAAGAAGTGCCCTAGTGAGCGAAAACTGCATTAAACTATTTGCAGGAGCAGGCATTGTCACCGGGTCCATTGCAGAACAAGAATGGCAAGAGTTAGATAATAAGATTCAAACGATATTAACCATATTGGGTACACATTAGAGGGCGTGCAATGAAACAGGCAGATCATCAATATACCTTTCCCCATCAACACCATAATATTAATTTATTATGGTCTAGCCTGTTTATTGAAGAGTTAACTCGCTATGGTATCAGTGACTTTTGTATTGCACCAGGATCTCGCTCAACCCCATTGATACTGGCTGCTGCTAATCACCCAAAAGTAATAACACATGTTCATTTTGACGAACGAGGCTTAGGCTTTCTTGCATTAGGTTTGAGCCAAGCTTCATCAAAGCCCGTTGTAATCATCACAACATCAGGAACCGCAGTGGCTAATTTATATCCAGCTGTTATTGAAGCTAAACAAAGCCATATTCCACTGATCATCATTTCTGCAGACAGGCCTCCTGAACTCATTAATTGCGCAGCAAATCAAGCAATAGATCAGCACAAAATTTTTGCCGATTACCCAGTATTTTTTGCACAAATTCCAACGCCGACTGAATCTATCAAAAGTAATTACTTATTAACAACGCTCAATCAAGGTTTATTCCAGCAACATTTAGATAAAGGCCCGATCCACTTTAATATGGCAATTGCCGAACCTTTTTATCCCGAACAGAGCACCATTAACTTCAAAAACTACCTTAGTAGTTTAAAAGGATGGGATAGTCATCATGCTCTTTACACTATTTATCATTCAACACAACAGGGTGAGGTCGTAAATCAAAATATTGAGTTGAATGCAGAGAAAGTTTTAGTACTTGTGGGACGTATCAGCGATAAGCAACAGGCAATGGCAATTGCACAGTTTTGCCAACAATTTAATCTATTAATGTTCGCAGATGTTCAGTCTCAGTTACAGGGAGTAATAAATAATATAACCGGCTACGATTTATTATTATGCAATCAATCATTTAAGCAACACATCGATCAAGCAGATCTAATTATACAATTTTCAGATCACTTAGTGAGCAAAAGGTTAACACAATATATCGGCTCAACGGCCACACCTATTTGGGTGGTTTCTGAATATACTCAACGCATAGATCCCGCACATTGCGTCACTCAACGTTTTGTAAGTAATGCAAAAAACTTCATAAAACAAGCACACAATAATAAAACAACAGATAAAAAGTGGATTGAAAAAATAAAAGTATATCAAGATCAGCTGCCAGATATTATTAAGCCTTATTTACTGAATGATCAGATTAGTGAAGTAAATAGTACTGCATATGTATTAAATCACAGCACAGATAATATTATTCTAGGGAATAGTCTCGCGATCCGCTTAGCTGATATGTTTGCCAATACAAACGCAACAATTTATAGCAATCGTGGTGCAAGTGGAATAGATGGTGTGATTGCAACGGCAGTGGGTATTGCTAAAAATAAACAGGCGGCAACGGCGCTATTAATTGGCGACACCTCTTTTTTATATGATTTAAACTCCTTAGCGTTATTAACTCAGTTACAACACCCCTTTGTGATTGTGCTTTTAAATAATGATGGTGGAGGTATTTTTAACTTATTACCCGTCCCTAAAGCTCAACACCAAGCATTTTATCAGTTACCGCACGGCTTAACGTTTTCCCAAACCTGCGCGCAATTTTCAATTCACTACCAACAGCCTAAAACGTTGACAGCCTTTAAAGAAAATTACCAACATGCACTCGCGATAACTACCCACAATAAAGCAACATTAATTGAAGTTTGTATCAGCAATCTACTAACGCCAATCCAGTTAGCAGAAATAAAGGAGCAATTACAAAATGCCATTATTTAGTGAACAGCAAGGTTCAAAGGACCACCCAACGTTGGTTTTTTTGCATGGTTTTTTAGGCAATAGAAAGGATTGGCAAACCACCATCGAGCACCTTAAAAATGACTTCCATTGTGTTACCATCGATTTACCAGGTCACGGATCTTCGGTTTCTAACGTAGCTCCTTTAGAAGGTGGTTTTGAACATTGCCATAAATTGATAAAGTTCACCTTAGCATCACTTAACATTAACTCGTTTTGTTTAGTCGGATACTCACTCGGTGGGCGTATTGCATTGGATTACGCTCGCAGTCAAAATGACCCTCGTTTAACACATTTAATTTTAGAATCATGCCATATTGGATTAGTAGATAAAGAAGCAAAGCAAAATCGTTATCAATTTGATCTTGCTTGGGCAGAGAAATTCTCTACTCAATCTATCGAAGAAAGTTTACAGCAATGGTATGCACAGCCGATCTTTGAGGATTTAAATGAACAACAAAAACAAAATATCATAAAAAAAAGGAATCATAACTACGGTGTTTTCTTAGCGAATATGTTGCTTTCAACCAGCTTAGCCCAACAACATTGTGCTCAAGACTTTTTAAGCAAAACAACGTTAGCGATTAGTTATTTTTATGGGCAAAAAGATACCAAGTTTACGCAGATAGCTAAATTTATTCCGCAAACAAAAAATATAAAAACTCACTGTTTTAATGGTTTAGGTCATAACACGCACCAACAAGATCCCATAAACTATGCCAATAATATTAAACAATTATTATTAACAGAGCATTCTTAAACATTACGTTGGAGCCATTATGACTGATTCAGACTTTTATTCAGCAATACAATGGAACGAAAGTTCTTTACCTTTTGAAGATATTTTTTATCACAAAGCCGAAGGTATTGCGAAAATAACCATTAATCGACCACAAGTACGTAACGCATTTCGCCCTCAAACAGTCAACGAAATGATGCAAGCATTAAGTGATGCACGTTATGACCAAAAAATTGGTGTCATTATTCTTACTGGCGCTGGAGATTTAGCATTTTGCTCAGGCGGAGATCAAAGTGTCCGTGGTGATTCAGGTTATAAAGATGAAGAAGGTGGGCACCATCTTAATGTATTAGACTTTCAACGCCAGATTCGGACTTGTCCCAAACCTGTGATAGCAATGGTTGCTGGTTATGCTGTCGGGGGTGGTCATGTATTGCACATGATGTGCGACTTAACGATTGCCGCGGATAATGCAAAATTTGGTCAAACAGGCCCTAAAGTTGGATCTTTTGATGGTGGTTGGGGCGCCAGTTATATGGCGCGTATTGTAGGGCAGAAAAAAGCGCGTGAAATCTGGTTTCTTTGCCGTATGTATGATGCACAAGAAGCCGTTGATATGGGGTTAGTGAACACCGTTGTTCCATTAGTAAACCTTGAGAAAGAAACAGTAAAATGGTGCCGAGAGATATTACAAAATAGCCCGATGGCATTGCGTTGTTTAAAAGCGGCACTTAATGCGGATTGTGATGGTCAAGCTGGGTTACAAGAATTAGCTGGAAATGCAACGATGCTGTTTTATATGAGTGAGGAAGGTCAAGAAGGAAGAAATGCTTTCAACGAAAAACGCAAACCTGACTTTAGTAAATATGGACGTAATCCTTAGCCCTCAGCCCTCAGCCCTGAAGAAAAGCAGATACTTAGATAAACCCGTACTAAAAAGTCGGGTTTATTAGCTTTAATAAGAGACTAAAAACCCTACAGCCATTAATAACAACATTAATTCAGTTCCTCACTTTTATCCTGTTCATATTTTAATATTCGTTATTCAAAGTAGCCGTTCAGTTCTGTTATTTATATCAATTATCGATAAGCGTAATGCGATTCATTTGATGCTATTCAAAAGATGGATTTAACTAAAAGTAATTCGCTTTATCCACTATTATTGATGTCCGACGGATAATTACAGTGACTAACCCAATAAGATCCGCCCCTTCCTGAGACTTATCTATTTAGATAGCTTCAAGACCATTAATAGCATCAACATCAACATTAACATCAACAAATAATTATCGAGTTTGTAGTGAGAAATAAAAGCAAAAAACCGATAGTTAAAACCTATTAAATTAATTGATACAAACAATTCGCATATTTTTTTTATTTAACGCATCCTAATGAAGTTATGTCTGATAAAAATAATTCATAACTTCATTTGAACTTATATAAAGGAAAATCTCATGGTATTAGTAGGTAAGCAAGCTCCTGATTTTACAGCAGCAGCAGTATTAGGTAACGGTGAAATTGTTGATAGTTTTAACCTAAAAGAATTCGCAAACGGTAAAGAAACAGTTATCTTCTTTTACCCATTAGATTTCACTTTTGTATGTCCTTCAGAACTCATTGCTTTTGACAAACGTTTTGGTGATTTCCAAGCACGTGGTGTTGAAGTAATTGGTGTATCAATTGATTCACAATTCTCTCACAACGCATGGCGTAACACTGCTATCAATGATGGCGGTATCGGTGCTGTTCAATACCCATTAGTTGCAGACGTTAAACACGAAATCTGTAAAGCATATGATGTTGAATTAGAAGAAGCTGGCGTTGCATTACGTGGTTCTTTCTTAATTGACAAAAACGGTGTTGTTCGTCATCAAGTAGTTAACGATCTACCTTTAGGTCGTAACATCGATGAAATGTTGCGTATGGTTGATGCACTACAATTCCATGAAGAGCACGGTGAAGTTTGTCCTGCACAATGGGCTAAAGACAAAGCAGGTATGGAAGCTACTCCAGAAGGCGTTGCAAAATACTTATCAGGTCACTCTGACGACCTATAATATTTGATATTTAAATATCTATATTAATAATAAAAATGGCCTCTATGAGGCCATTTTTGATCACGCGGTCATGTTTATTTCAAGGAAGAGTAATAAGCAGCAAGATCAGCGATATCAGTATCACTTAAAGCTGCGGCTTGCGGCGTCATCAGTGCTGACATACCACCTTGTCGTTGCGAAGCTTTATACGCTTTTAATGATGAAGCTAAATAAACTTCTTTTTGTCCTTTAAGATTAGGATAAATAGGTACAGCAGAAATACCCTCTACACCATGACAAGCAACACAAACAGCAGACTTCGCTTTACCTGCATCAATATCTCCTGCACTAACAAAAAAAGGCAGGCCAACCAACAACAAACCGATTAACTTTTTGTTCATATTCAACTCCATTTTAAAATCACTCTTTGGTTAACTAGTCTAGTACTGCATTAATTAATTAATATGATACAAATCATTAATGCTATCAATATTATCAAAATTCACTTGTAAGTCTTTTAAACGACCATTTTTTACAGAATAAATCAGACCGTGTACGGTGAGGTCCTGGCCTTTTACCCAAGCATTTTGCACACAGGTTGTATGACAAACATTTTTAACTTGCTCAATGATATTGAGCTCAGTGAGGTGATCCAACTTTTGTTTCTCTGTCATTGAATCTAAGAATTCAGCACGATGATTAACATACACATCTTTAATATTTCTTAGCCACCCATCAATCAATTCAAAGGATTGCTTTTCCATTGCTGCACGTACTCCGCCACAGTCATAGTGCCCTGTCACCATAATATGTTTAACTTTTAATACATCAACAGCATATTTAATCACAGACATACAGTTCAAGTCGGTATGAATCACTAAATTAGCAATATTACGATGTACAAAAACATCACCAGGCATCAAGCCTAATAGCTGATTGGCAGGCACTCGACTATCAGAACAACCAATCCATAAATACTCTGGTGATTGCTGCTCAGCTAAGTGCATAAAAAAATCAGGATCTTCTTTTAAGATATCTTCCGCCCATTGCTTATTATTTTTAAGTAAATCATTTAACAAACTCATACTTCACCTCTAAATTACTGTATTGTTAAAGAAAAGCCTAGATGAGCCCTTTTATGTTAATACCTTACCAACAACTTGATGTAATGACATTAAACAATTTAATAGAACAATATATTTTACGTGAGGGTACTGATTACGGAGAAGTAGAGTTTTCATTACAACAAAAAACGCAACAAATTTTAACTCAAATAAAAAATGAAGAAATATTTATCATGTATTCAGAGTTAAATGAGAGTGTCACTTTGATTAGTAAGCAAGAGTTCCAACAGACTCAAAATAGATGAATAAATCATAGTTCTTTGGTTAATTCCGAGAGCATAAGTGCAGAACTAATCAAAACCATAATAAATAAATCTTGTTTATGACCAAGATCTAATTTATTGCACAACTAATGTTGAGAAACATTATAGAGTTTGAAAAAAAAGCGATACAATTCATATACAAGTCTATTCGTGCAACAAATGAAAAGAAATAGCCATTAGCTATTCAATACAGATAAAGGGAAGTTTATGATCATTACCAAACCTCAAACCGATCCTACTTTAGAATGGTTTTTATCACATTGTCATACGCACAAATATCCGGCAAAAAGTATGTTAATTCATGCAGGTGAAAAAGCTGACACACTGTACTTTATTGTTAAAGGATCTGTTGCTGTTGTAATTAAAGATGAAGATGGAAAAGAGATGATCCTATCTTATCTAAACCAAGGTGATTTCATCGGTGAATTAGGTTTATTTGACAAAGAAGAAGAACCAATTCGCAGTGCTTCTGTGAAAGCAAAATCAGCATGTGAAGTGGCTGAAATTTCTTACAAAAAATTTACTCAGCTAATTACAGTAAATCCTGAAATTTTAATGCGCCTTTCTCGCCAAATGGCGAACAGACTACAAGTTACTAGCCAAAAAGTAGGTAACTTAGCATTTTTAGATGTAACAGGTCGTATTGCAAACACATTATTAGATTTAGCTAAGCAACCCGATGCGATGACACATCCAGATGGTATGCAAATCAAAATCACGCGTCAAGAAATCGGTCAAATCGTGGGCTGTTCACGTGAGACTGTTGGACGCATCTTGAAAATGTTAGAAGAACAAGGCCTTATCTCTGCACATGGTAAAACAATCGTAGTATTTGGTACGCGTTAATCGCATGAAAATATAACAATAAAAAACCGCTTAACTGCGGTTTTTTTATATCTGCATTTTATTTCTAACAATACAGGACAATAAAAGAGCGATATTTCACAATCATGATTCATCCCGCAAAAAAACAAAAGCGTTATGCTAAAGTAATGATGGTATCGCTTTTAACCTAGTCCTGATATCAGTTTCATATCAATACCACCCAAATATCACAACCTGCATACATCTAATATATAAAATGATAACAAGACATTATTAAGGAGATGGCATTTGAATATTCCAGATCTACCTAATAATCATGCGCTTATAGTGTTGTTGATCACAGTACTCGCGTTATATTTATTCCGTCGTGAAGATATTCCTTTAGAAACATCCTCGCTTTCAATCATAGCGGTCCTCTGTCTATTATTTGTATTCTTCCCTTTCTACGACGAAAAAGCCGCCCATTACTTTGAACCAAGTTCATTATTTTTAGGATTTGGACACGAAGCTTTAGTCACGGTTTGTGCATTAATGATTATTGGCCATGGTATTGTTCGAACTGGCGCATTAGAGCCGATCGGTCGATATCTAGCCAAACTATGGAGAATAAGCCCTAAATTATCTTTATTATTAACTTTGATCTTAGCGGGTGCGCTAAGTGCATTTATCAATAACACACCCGTTGTTGTTTTATTACTGCCCATTTTAATCAGTGTCTCGTTACGTACTAAAACAGATTCATCACCATTACTTCTACCTATGGGGTTAGCAACGTTAGTTGGGGGAATGGCAACAACTATAGGAACGTCAACAAACTTATTAGTCGTTAGTATCGCAAAAAATATGGGAGTTATTGAATTTGAGTTATTTGATTTTATTCAACCGGCATTGATCGCTGCCGTGGTTGCAGTCCTGTATTTAGGATTTATAGCACCTAAATTATTACCTACTCGTACACCTTCAATGCCAGATACCTCTCCACGCTTATTTACGGCTTATTTAAATATCAATGAAGACAGTGCAGCTAATGGTAAAACGATTACAGAAATAATTAAACTGACCGATGGTGTCATCAAAATAGAGGGAATTCAACGTAATCAAAACCAGCAAAATATCATCCCTTTACCAGATACAGTCCTTATTGCTGGTGACCGTTTAAAAATACATGATTATCCTGATAATATTAAAGAGTATGAATCAGTATTGGGGGCGACTTTATTTTCTGATTCAGATAAGTCTAATGAACTATCTGCTTTGGAAGCAGGAGATCAGACACTAGCAGAAATTGTGATCATTGCCGGATCAGGGTTAGAAGGAAGAACCTTACAACAAACCAACTTTCTTAATAGAAATGATATCTCAGTGATAGCATTGCATCGAGCAGGTAAACCCATGGAGACAGCCCGCAGTGGTATTCCAAATACCTCTCTGAGAATTGCTGATGTGTTATTAGTACAAGGTAAAACAAAACAAATAGAACGATTAAAATCTCAACAAGGTTTATTAATCATAGATGGTGCAGAACAATTACCACAAACTAGCAAGGCACCGTTAGCGTTGGGGACATTACTTGCTGTTGTATTATCTTCCGCATTCGACTTATTACCAATTGAAATTAGTTCAGTGTGTGGCGTACTAGTATTATTAATCAGTAAATGTTTAAACTGGGAAGAAGCCTCTTCCGCATTAAGTACCCAAGTCATTTTAATAGTAGCAGCCTCTTTAGCACTCGGTGCTGCGATGATGTCTACAGGAGGAGCGGAGTACATTGCACAAGTATTTGTAGTTTTATCCTCTGGCCTTCCACCAGGAGGAGTTTTATCGGCTTTAATGCTACTGCTCGCTATCTTAACTAATATTGTTTCTAATAATGCAGCGGCAGTTATTGGAACTCCCATTGCCATCTCAGTTGCTACTCAGCTTAACCTTTCACCAGAACCATTTATACTTGCTGTATTATTTGGTGCCAACTTAAGTTATGCAACTCCAATGGCTTATAAAACTAATCTATTAGTGATGAACGCAGGCGGCTATCAATTTTCTGACTTTCTACGTATAGGCATTCCCTTAGTCATATTAATGTGGATAACCCTCTCATTAATATTAAATTGGATGTACTTATAGCAACGATCCATTGCAGATTTATCGATACTATCTAAGTCTGATCATTGAATTGAGTATCTAGCTGCTTTTAGAGAACTTGGCGATAGTTGAACATTGCTCATGACCCATCGCTATCGCGATATTCGCCCTACTGTCGCACTAAAGGATGGCCACTGCGTGGCGCTTTATTTATCCCATGCTCAAGCAGGTCATCACCATCAAAAGCCCTAAACGAGAATAACCCTGTAGACAGAGTCTACAGGGTTATTCTGAATACTATGCCAACTTGGCGATGGGTGAAGATTGCTCATGACCCATCGCTATCGCGATATTCGCCCTACTGTCGCACTAAAGGATGGCCATTGTGTGGCATTTCGTTTATCCCATGCGAAAGTAATCATCACTAAATCAACACAATTAAAAAAGCCCCACCGGAACTAACCAGTGGGGCTATTTTAAATTAGGCGCTTGGCGATGACCTACTTTCGCATGGGGAGACCCCACACTATCATCGGCGCAGCTGCGTTTC
>NZ_JACJDP010000025.1:0-61725 GCF_014163575.1 Psychromonas sp. SR45-3 | reverse complement strand
CATTGATAAATCAAAAGTAACGATCCAAGAGTTCGCTCAAACACGTGATCAAGTTGCTTACCGTGCAGTGGTTGATGTGGATTACCACTTCACTACAATCAAAACACAAGACTAAATTAGTTTATCGTTTTAACTTATCATTAGAACGATAAAAAAAGGTTCATCACCGAGAATGCCGTTGACTTACATAGTTAGCGGCATTTTTTTTGTTTATTTATTTTGATGCCTGCCATTAGCCGCTACCAACTAGCAATCGGGCAACGAGTAACGAGTAAACCAGCTAAATATTTTTACCAATCTTATTGGTAATAGCAAGTGTGCAAAAACGAATCATTCTTGTTAGTTAATAGAGCATTTCTACATAGAAATTTTGTGCAGAGAGCAACCTATTGAAAGCAATTTTCTACCTTAAATCTGTTCATTTTTCTACTCAATCTTTAATCCCATCCCCTATTTTCTTTAACAATCAAAAAGCGATAAAAAGGTTGAAGGAAGGTTAAAAAATGCTAAGTGCTAACGGATTAAATCAAGACTTTATACCCAATATAAAAGATCCCCTCGTTTTTACTTCTGGGTAGACAACTCGAAACCTCTTATTTTTATATAGGGCGACGTTGTAATATTCGTAAAAGACCGGTTATTTGAGACATGCAATTTTTTACAATTACAAGAAAATGATTGGCGCTATTAAAAATAGTTTTTAAAAAGTACAAACAAAAAAGGCCGATTAATCATTGATTAATCGGCCTTATAAAACCTACTTATAGTCTAGCGTGTTCAACTAATCCATAAATTATTTATCACGCGGTTCCGTTCTCATTCCCATGATTAAACTAACACACATAATTAACAAAATAATGGTGAATGGTAATGCAGTGGAAATTGCCCCAGCTTGCAGTGCCTGAATCGCTTCTGTACCACCAACCCACAGTAATGCAGCCGCAATAGCACCTTCAATTAACGCCCAGAAAACACGTTGTGGAACAGGCGCATCAACTTTACCACCGGCAGTAATACTATCGATCACTAAAGAACCAGAGTCAGAAGAGGTAATGAAGAATACCAATACTAACACAACAGCCAATAATGAAAGCATGCTACCAAATGGTAATTGATCAAACATTTGGAACATCGCTAATGGTACTTCAGTTAAACCGTTAGTACCTAGTTCACCAACATTGTTAATCACTTGATCGATCGCCACACCACCAAATACTGACATCCAAAGAATAGTCACAGTGGTTGGAATGATAAGTACAGCCATTAAGAATTCACGGACAGTACGTCCACGAGAAATACGCGCAATAAACATACCTACAAATGGTGACCATGAAATCCACCACGCCCAATAGAAAACTGTCCAACCGTGCATCCAAGCTTCGTCTTCACGACCCATAGGGTTACTTAGTGGAATGATATTTTCTATGTAGCCCATTACAGTAGTAGGAATAGTCCCCATCGACACTGCCATTGTCACTAGTGCTACAAACAATACTAAAACAATAGCTAACAGCATATTGATATTACTGATGACTTTAACACCACCATCAATACCACGTACAACTGAAACTACCGCTAACAGGGTCACCACTACAATGATAATAATCTGCGTGGTTAAGCCAGAGTCAATACCGAATACATGATGGAATCCACTTGCAGCTTGTTGTGCACCTAAACCTAATGATGTTGCTAGGCCAAATAAGGTAGCGATAACAGCCAAAATATCAACGATATGACCAGCAATACCCCAAGTACGATCACCTAAGATAGGGTAAAAAATAGATCGCATTGAAAGTGGTAAACCTTTGTTATAAGCAAAAAATGCTAATGACAATGCAACTACACCATAGATAGCCCAAGGGTGTAGACCCCAATGGAACATCGTTGCACCTAATGCCAGTTTTGCTGCTTCCGGTGTATTAGGTGTTACATTTAATGGTGTTTCATACCAACCAGTGAAATACGCGACAGGTTCTGCAACGCCCCAGAACATCAATCCAATACCCATACCTGCAGCAAAAAGCATTGAAATCCATGACATGGTTGTATAATCACTTTTAGCATCATGACCACCAAGACGGATTTTACCGTAAGGTGAAACAATTAAAATCAAACAGAAAATAACAAATATATTTGCAGACCACATAAATAGGCCATCAAATGCGCCGATAATTTGCCATTTGATTCCATCTAATGCCGCTTTTGAAACTTCTGGATCAACTACCATAATCGCAATTAAAAACAGGGCAATTAAACCTGCACTAAATCCAAAAACAGGGTTATGAACATCAAATCCCCATTTTTGAACGTTATCCTGACCTACAGTGTAATCGGTGTTATCGATACTGTATTTATCTTTATTTAAACTCATTATTCCTCATTTAGAGCAAACCGCTCTTAATTATTAATCCATATTACCGAATAAATGATAACAAACGTGTTTCGGCGAAACATAGTAACAAAATGAATGTTACATTTCAGTGGAACATCCATAATTAAATCATATTTATCTAAAATCAAGCTAAAAACACGCCTTAGTCAGGAACTAAATGGCTAAACTGTTGCCCGTGTACCGCTATTGTGAGGTATTAAAAAAACAAAAAGATATTTACAAATATTTATTTTTTATTTTGTTTCTCTTCGCCATAGTATTTATTGTACGTTTGATTACCTCCTTTAAAATACTAGGCTTCGATTCACTATAACTTCACTTAGAATCACTCGGATTCAAATAATGAATGTATAACTTATTGTTATAACTATCTAATCGATTTTATTTAAAATGAAATTTGAAACGCTTAAAAATGGGTAATTGATAGATAATTATTGGCTTTTTTATTACAATGATTTTTTTACTTATTTCAAATGGAATGTAAATGTCACTTCGAATTGCAATAAATGGTTATGGGCGTATTGGACGTAGTGTTGTTCGTGCATTATTTGAGGGAAATCATCAAACACAAATCGATATTGTCGCGATCAATGAGTTGGCGACACCGGAAGCGATTTGTCATTTAACGCAATATGATTCAACCCATGGACGCTTTCCTTTTGAAGTTTCACAAAGCCATGATTTACTGATTATTGAACACCACCCTATTCAGTTGCTCGCATTTAAAGAGATCAATGAGCTACCTTGGAAAGCGCTTGATATTGATATAGTGATTGACTGTACTGGGTTATATGGCACAAAAGCAGACGCTAATGCACATATATTGGCAGGGGCAAAAAAGGTCATCTTCTCTCATCCTGCCGACCAGGATGTTGATGCCACTGTGGTATATGGTGTTAATCACCAACAATTAACGGGTGATGAGCAGTATATCTCTGGCGCATCTTGCACCACTAACTGCATTGTGCCAGTTATTGCCAGCCTAGACAGTGCATTTACTATTAAGTGTGGCACGATCACCACGATCCATTCTGCGATGAATGACCAACCTGTGATCGACTCTTACCACCATGATTTACGTCGAACACGTGCAGCCAGCCAGTCTATTATTCCAGTGGATACCAAATTAGCAGCCGGTATTGAACGTATTTTGCCTAAGTTTGCGAATAAGTTCGAAGCCATTGCCGTGCGTGTTCCAACCATTAATGTCACCGCAATGGATCTGAGCATCACTGTTGATAGTAAGGTCTCGATTGCGGAAATTAATGCCTGTTTGAAACAAATAGCAGAAACTGAATTAAAAGGTATTTTAGGTTATACGGAAGCACCTTTGGTGTCTGTCGATTTTAATCATGATCCTCGTTCGTGCATTATTGATGGAACGCAGACTCGAGTGAGTGATGGGCATTTAGTAAAACTATTGGTGTGGTGTGATAATGAATGGGGATTTGCAAATCGTTTATTAGATACTTGCCTACACTTTAAAAAATTAGCTGAGTAGTCATTGTTAACATCTAAACTCGGTACACAAAAGGTGTTTAGATGTTAAACCATTTAATAACAGAAATATTCATCACGATGATTTAGCTTAAAAACTATTCTTCAGTGCACTAAGCTTCAATAATCAGGCTTCAATATACTAGGTTTCGTACATTAGGCTTCGTACATTAAGCTTCAATGAATTCAATACTGCATTCATAAGAGCCCATTTCAAAAATCCTACAAACCCAAGGCCTGTTCTCATAGATAGTACACAGCTTTGTTTCTCGATCAACACAGATACACCAACCATCATCTAAACGTTTCATAGTTTCCCCACCCCATTGATCGCGCTTAATAAACCGTTCAGGCACACCTGTATCGGTAATTAACATGACCTCTAACTGACAACAAGCAGCTTTACATTTAGAGCAGGTTAAATCAGGGCTATTCACTTCTTTTATTGGGATCGGGTTGGTCATTTTTTCACAATTAGTTAACATCAAAGTGCTAAGCCTATAGGGCTACGTATGTAAAAGATAGTTTGATGTTTATTTTTTACTTTAAACACTCTGATTTTACGTTAAACATTCTGATTTTATATTATGCAACGATATTTTTAGTCGAAAGATCCTCTGTATTCAAGGCTAACCCTTTTTTTACAAAACCTGAAAAGTGCGCGAGTGTTTTTTCTGCCAATGACGGTAACTGTTCAAATTCAATATTATCCATTAAGTTTTTAACTTCTAACCCCAATTCTGTGTCACCTTCAATACTTAAACGGCGTTGAAAGAACAAAGTATCAGGATCTTCTTTTCTACCTGCCACTAAAATTAAATCATTCACAGTTGCGGTAAAAGAGACATCTGTCTGCGGTGCATTTTGCTTGATAATAATATGGTTATTTTTGAAACTTAAATACCAACTCAGATTTAGGTCACTAATGGTCACTTTTAGCCATTTTTGTTGTAAAAATTCAAGGTCCCCATCTTCAATAGCTTCTTTAAACACACAACTCACAATGCTACTTAAACACTTTTGTTGAACTGAAAAAGGTAAAAAACGACTCGGTAATGCTAATAAAGACGGTGTTTTAACTACCAATTGTTGCTGTATTTTATTGCGTAATGGAGTGAACATGGATTTCCTTATTAAATGCTGCCTTTTTCTAGGACAAACAACCATTAATTTTTAATTTGGCTGATTATAAACGTACCTCTAAAAGGACGACTTGGCTTAAATCAATTTAACGGTGATCAATTAGACGATTGTTTGTAAGTAATTTACTCAAAACAGAATAAAACAGGTCAACATAGCTAAATGAATCGTGTTTGCCTGCCCTATATCAATAAAACTATCATCACTTTTTTTACAATAACCCCATTGAAAATTACTAAAGGAAATAACATGGAGCTTTTATGCCCAGCAGGTAGTTTGCCCGCATTAAAAACCGCTATCGATTGTGGTGCTGATGCCGTCTATGTGGGATTAAAAGATGATACCAACGCGCGTCATTTTGCTGGTTTAAATTTTAACGATAAAAAGTTGGCTAAAGGGGCGCAGTATGTTCAAGACCATAACAAACATTTACATGTTGCCATTAATACTTTTGCGCACCCAGGTGAACAAAAACGATGGTTTAATGCTGTCGACAAATGTGTTGATTTAGGCGCAAATGCCGCCATTATTGCTGATATTGCGACGTTGGATTATGCGGTTAATAAATACCCTGAATTAGAGTTACATTTATCGGTACAAGCATCAGCCACTAACACCGCTGCCATCGATTTTTATCAAAAAAACTTTAATATCAAACGCGTTGTTCTGCCAAGAGTGTTATCCATTCATCAAGTAAAACAGTTATCACGTAATACCGATGTTGATTTAGAAGTGTTTGCCTTTGGTAGTTTATGCATTATGGCGGAAGGTCGTTGCTATTTATCCTCCTACTTTACCGGTGAATCACCTAATACGGTGGGTGCATGTTCTCCTGCTAAATATGTTCGCTGGCAAGAAACGGATAACGGCTTAGAGTCTCGTTTAAATAACATTTTAATAGATCGTTACCAAAGCAACGAAAAAGCCGGTTACCCAACCTTATGTAAAGGTAAATTTATCGTAGATGATCAGCTTTACCACGCACTAGAGGAACCCACCAGCCTTAATACTTTATCGATGATCCCTGAATTAATGGAAACCGGTATCACCTCAGTCAAAATTGAAGGCCGTCAACGTAGCCCTGCTTATGTTGAACAAATTACGCGCGTTTGGCGAGCCGCTATTGATAGCTATCAACAAGCTCCGCAACGTTACCAAGTTAAAAAAGATTGGGATGCGGTATTAGCGAATGTTTCAGAGGGCAGCCAAACAACTTTAGGTGCCTACCATCGTGACTGGCAATAGTGTGCTAACGGTTTAAAACAGGGAAATTTATGAAATTATCATTAGGGCCTTTATTATATTACTGGCCAAAACAAACCACTGAAGATTTTTATCAACAAGCACTAAACAGTGATGCAGATATCATTTATTTGGGTGAAACTGTGTGTAGTAAACGTCGCGAGTTAAAAGCACGTGATTGGATAAGCCTAGCTAAAGCCTTAAATAATCAGGGTAAAGAAATCGTATTATCAAGTATGGCGCTTTTAGAGGCGCCTTCTGAAGTAAAAGTATTAAAGCAACTTTGTGAAAATGGTGAACTTTCCGTTGAAGCAAACGATATTGGTGGGATTCAATTATTATCTGAAAAGAAAGTCCCCTTTGTTTGTGGTCCTGCCATTAATTGTTATAACGCACATGTGCTTAAATTATTTGTTAACCAAGGAATGCAACGTTGGGTTATGCCAGTAGAGCTTTCCCGTGACTGGCTACAAAAAGCATTAACTGATGCACAAGCGATGGGGATCCGCGAACTTTTTGAAGTGGAGGTCTTTGCCCACGGCCATATACCGCTCGCTTATTCTGCACGTTGCTTTACTGCTCGCTCAGAAAACAAAGCTAAAGATGACTGTGAGTTATGTTGTATTAAGTACCCGCAAGGTCGTATTACAAGTACCCAAGAAGGGCAACAAGTCTTTGTTTTAAATGGGATACAAACACAATCAGGTTATTGTTATAACTTATTAAATGATGTTGAAAGCATGAAAGGATTAGTGGATGTTATACGCGTTAGCCCAAGCTCGTTGGATAGCTTAACAACTGTACAGCAGTTTAAGCAGCAAATCCTAGGCGACCAGCAAATAATTAAACACGATAATTTACAATGTAATGGCTATTGGCATCAAATCGCAGGCCTTTCTTTACAGCAATAAGTATTCAACCAGAGTCCTCAGATTAGCCGTTATATATTAGTCGCCGCATTGCTGTGGCGGCTCTATGATGACATAGCTAATTAATGATACTCATGGTTTTTACATGCGCAAAAACGTTACTGCCGATAGCGAGATTAAGTTTGTTAAATGAGCGTAAGGTTATATAAGCATAGATAAATTGTGAGTTAATTTTTAACGTTAATATCACCGCTTTTTGTTGATCTTGAGAGAAATCTATCACCTGTGCGGCGATACAATTTAATAAGGAACTCCCCACAATCGGCTTAAGTGCAACGATCACATCTCGACTATTAATTTTCACCTGTATTTGCGTTGTTAATGGTGCTTGGTCAGCTGATATAAATAAGGTTTGTCCATCTAAACAGCCCTTTATCAACCCTTCGTCTGAATCGAATTTTTTAACTAATACGTTTAAAATCAAGCCTTGATGAGCAAACTTAATCAATGACAATTCACTGTCTAAAAACAGTTGTTGCGGCTCACCGATTGCTTCTATTTGGCCATTATTAACCAATACCATTTGTTTACTCAGATAAAATAGCTCATGTTCTGAGTGAGTAATATACAAAATCGGAATACGTTCACTAATTTGTTTAATAAAGGGTAATAACAGCTGTTTGCTACTTGCGTCTAATGATGAAAGAGGTTCATCCATCACCAGTAATTGCGGGTTAGTTAATAACGCACGCGCAATAGCGATACGTTGCTTTTGGCCTCCGGAAAGTTGTGTCGTCTGGTGATTTAGCAATTCCTTAAAGCCTAACTTTTCAGCCAGTTCTTGAATAGTAAAGGTACTGTTTTCGGATTTATTAACCGCCAGTTGTAAGTTTTGTTGTACATTTAAATGCGGGAATAATCTAGGCTCTTGAAAAACCACACCAATGTTTCTTTTCTCCACCGCCACCAGCAATGGTTTGTAAACCGCACTTTTAGACCTAGCATTATTGCTTTCAGGTTGATTCAACCAAATCTGTTGTTGAAAATGGATCTGCCCTGTGCATTGTTCTAAACCAATTAAGCAACGTAATAAGGTTGTTTTACCCGCACCTGAATCACCAAAAATAGCACACACACCGGATAAAATTAGCTCACCTTTAAAGTGCAATGTTCTGGTCTTATGGCTTGTTGCGCTGTTAATTTTGAAAGTTTTTTGAATATCGAACTTAAGCATTTAACACCCGTTGCTGACGCTTTTGTAAGAAACCATAAATGACCACCAGCAGTGACATTGAAAATACTAATAAAATAAATGAAAGTTGATGTGCAGAGCTATATTGTAAAGATTCCACATGGTCAAATAATAAGATAGATAAGACCTGTGTTTCCCCTGGAATGTTCCCGCCAATCATCAATACCACGCCAAATTCGCCAATGGTATGTGCAAAGCCCAATGCACCTGCAATAATAAAGCTAGGTAATAACATCGGGAAAATTATTTTGTATAACCGTTCATACTTTCCATAACCAAGGGTGGAACTAACTTCTAAATAGGTCTTATCGAGGTGAACAAAAGCACTTTGTAATGGTTGTACTACAAAGGGAAGTGAATATATCACTGAAGCGATAACTAAACCTGTAAATGAAAAAGCCAATGAGGTTTCATTAAAACTCAGCCACCACTGCCCTAAAAAATGTTCCGGCGAAAAGGCGATTAACAGATAAAAGCCAAGTACCGTTGGCGGCAAGATTAAGGGTAATGCCACCAACGACTCAATTAAAGGACGTAACTTTGCTTTGCTGCGTGCTAACCACCAAGCTAATGGCGGTGCCATTATCATCAACAAAATAGTGGTGAGTCCTGCTAACTTTAAAGTCAGCCAAATCGCTTGATAATCACCTGCGCTGAGCATCAATTATAACCTTGTTGTGCAACTTGCTTTTGTATCGTAGAGGACAGTAAAAATTGCTTAAACAACTCCGCTTGCTGACTTTTTTGATCATTGATGATCACACCGTATTGGGTAATAGGTTGGTGCCACTGCGGAGGAATCAATACATAATGTGTTTGCTGTTTTTGAATTACCGCGGCGTAAGATACTAAACCCGCGGCAACACTTTTAGAAGCAACAAACTGAAAAGCTTGATTAATATTATTACCTTTAACGTAAGGTTGCGTTTGCCATTTTTTAGTAAAATTTAGTGCTTGCTGGGCTGCGATGCCATAGGGGGCAAACTTAGGGTTAGCAATAGCAAGCCTATCTTGATAAGTCATAAAATCATCTAGCGTAGGTTGATGGTTAAGTGCTGGTTGCCAAAACACTAACCGTCCTTGAGCATAAATGAAACCAAGGTGCTGCGCTGTTTTATTCGCTTCAACCAATAATTGTACATGTTTTTGATCCGCCGATAAAAACAGGTCAAAGGGAGCGCCACGTAATATTTGTTGGTAAAGGGTCGCGGTGGAAGCACTGGAAATATTAACCTCAATCGCAAACTGTTCGGTGAACTGTCGAGCAATATCTAACGCGGCGACTTTAAAGTTACTAGCAACGGCAATATTTAAGGGTTCAAGATTAAGCGCTTTAATATTTTTAGCCGGTTTTTGATTATTCAGTGACTCAAGCGGCTTTACTTCTATCACAGCAGCTATCACATTTGCGGTTATTAATGAGCTAACAAGCAACATCACAAAACATAAAAAACGCTTATTTAATCTCTTTAACATTTATTTCCACCTTGGTATTACGTTTATATGTTATGCCACTTATAACTTCAATCTACTTTCAACAGTCTTAGGTTAAGTTTGAAAGACAGCTCACTAACTTGCGACTTAACTTTGCCACTTCGTCAGTGCATGTTGATCGTGTTCTCTTGCATCTACCCATTTAGTTTCACCGTTTGCCATGGTTTCTTTTTTCCAAAATGGAGCCTGTGTTTTTAAATAATCCATAATGAATTCACAAGCTGCGAAAGCATCGCCACGATGTTGGCTTGCAATACCAACAAACACAATTTGATCAGAAATAGTCAACTGCCCCACGCGGTGGATAATGGTAAAGTCAATGATATTCCAACGCTGCTGTGCTTGCTGAACAATATCCTGTAAACATTTTTCTGTCATCCCTGGATAATGCTCTAATGCGAGATCACTGACATCTTGACCTTCGTTAATATCTCGAACCAATCCAGTAAATGTTACGATAGCTCCTATTTTAGTGGTGCTTTTTAAGCGGTCGTACTCAACCTGTTGGTTAAAATCTAACTCCTGAACACTGATCATTTAACCTCCTGTAACGGGAGGAAAATAAGCCACTTCATCACCATCTTTTAAAGGTACGTCATTAGCTACCATCGCTTGGTTAACCGCTTTTAAACAAGGTTGGCTAGTTAAAATAGACGCCCATTCTGTTTTATGGTTTAGCAAGTGAGTAAATAATTGCTTAGTATCTTCAGCATTTTTTGCATCAACTTGTAATTCTCTAACACCTAGCTGTTCACTTAACTTGGCAAAAAATAGTACTTTAATCATCCTAGTTCCCTATTCCACGGCTTTGAAGTGGCCTGATTTCCCACCTGTTTTCTCTAATAATTTCACTGCGGAAATAACCATATCTTTTTGAATTGCTTTACACATGTCATAAATAGTTAATGCAGCAACTGAAGCGGCGGTTAGTGCTTCCATTTCAACGCCGGTTTTGCCAGATAATTTACATAAGCTTTCAATACGTACTCGATTCATCTCTGTTTCTGCTGTGATATTTACTTCCACTTTTGTTAATGCCAATGGGTGGCAAAGTGGTATTAAATCAGAGGTTTTTTTAGCAGCCATAATACCTGCTATACGGGCAGTCGCAAATACATCACCTTTATGGTGTTGACCATTAACAATCAAGGCAAGTGTTTCCGGTGACATATCCACATAAGCTTCGGCAATAGCTTGACGGACGGTCACTTCTTTTGCAGTAACATCAACCATATTCGCTTTGCCGTCTTGGTTAATGTGAGTAAAGGTTGCAGACATTATTTAGCTCCTAAATGCGGCATAAAGTTACATGGTTTATGCTGTGCGTTGATTTGCTCGACAATGATTTTTGTCCATGCCGTTTTACATGCCCCAGTTGAACCTGGCATACAAAAAATAACAGTATTATTAGCAAACCCAGCTAATGCACGACTTTGAATCGTTGAAGAACCAATTTCTTGGTAAGACACAGCGCGAAATAACTCACCAAAGCCTTCCACTTGTTTATCAAATAATACGGATACAGCTTCAGGCGTAGTATCACGAGCAGTGAATCCTGTTCCCCCCGTGATCATGATCACTTCGGTCTTATCATCTGCTATCCATTGCGAAACAACTGCCCGAATTTTATAAGGGTCATCAATCACTATTTGTTTATCTGTTAATTGGTGTCCAGCTGCCTTTAGCGCCTCAACTAAGTAACCACCTGAAGTATCTGTCGATTCGTTACGAGTATCTGAAACGGTTAATACTGCAATGTTAGCAGGCGTGAATTCTTTGCTTGAAAGATGGCTCATGTTAATCCTTATAATTTTTAAATGGTTGCTTTGTTCTGGGTAAATCAGAATAGCATTTGTCATAGTAGCTATCACACTCATTAATAGGCTTATTTTATCAAAAAATAACTGCATTAATGTTGTCTGTACCGATTTATTAAACCCTATTTTTTCTAAAATCGGTGTCACTGTAGTTTGTTTTTGTTGTATCAAATTGAGGAGTATTAGTGCTCAAATAACTTTTTAAAACTGTGTAAGACGACTTTTAAAGTGCTGTAAAACGACTACTTAAACTTGTCCGTCTGCATCTTACTATAGGTTGCCAAACAACGCTGCCATTGCTCCGGCGTGTTGGTATTTTCAAACCTAAATAGGTCAACTTGCTGTTGACTTATTGCCTCTATATTTAACGTTTCAATTAAACGATATAAAGAACGCTGTTTTTTATCTACAGCGCTGAGTGCCTGATCTAAATAGGTTAATAATGTATCATTCAGCGATAATAACATTGGAAACGTCGTTTCTTTGTAATATACGCCTTGTTTACCTGTAATAGATTGATTTGTAAATTGCTTTATAAAATGTTGCAGTAATTTTTTACAATCTTCTACCGCTAATAACGGCATATCCACTGGCATAATAAATAATGCATCATATTTTTTACTTTGTTGCGTGTTGCAATATTCTTGAGAGGAATGCTCTGATCTACTATGCAGAGAGTGATCAACCGATGCCCCCCCCTGCTTTTGTTCACTAAGTTGTGTCGCGCAAGCTGCTATGCCTGCAATGGGCCCCAACTCAGATTGTGTATCTACGATACAATTAAACCCTTGGTAATCACCGCTAACGTAACAATCCTCAAAACCTGCAATCTGCAATAAATTAACTGCACGCGATAATAATGTATGATCTTCAATAGTGAGTTTGGCTTTGTCCTGCCCCATTCTAGATGATTGCCCACCCGCTAATACGATACCCGCTATGTTCACATTGGTTCCTAATGGTGTTGTGTTTATAAAATCGATTTTGCCTAGCAACTATTATCCTTGTAACTATAATGCGATTCTAGGATGCGGATCTAGGCAATAAAAAAGGAGCTTAAAGCTCCTTTTTTATATTAGTATAACGTCTAATTTACCAGCCTTCTATGCCTTTCATATCAGGTAATTGATGCGCAATACCCTTGTGACAATCAACACAGGTTTTGTCGCCTGAAGCAAGTGCTGTTGAATGTTGACTCACACTACGTTTACCTTGTTCACTGAAATCCATATATTCAAACTGATGACAGTTACGACATTCCTGTGAGTTATTTTCTTTCATCCTTTGCCATTCGCGATTAGCTAAATGCGCACGCCGAGCTTTAAATTTTTCATCTGTATCAATGGTGCCCATTGCAAATGCAACCAACTCTTTAGATGCCTGTACTTTACGAACAATTTTATCTGTCCAATTATGTGGTACATGACAGTCTGAACAAATAGCACGTACACCAGAGCGATTTGAATAATGGATAGTTTCACGGATCTCTTTAACAATCGGAGCATGGCAACCAGAACAAAATGCTTCGGTATTAGTTGCTTCCATGCCGGTATTAAAACCACCCCAGAAGATGATCCCACCTAAAAAGCCAATCACTAGAATAAATCCAAATGAGGCGGTCGAAGGTGATTTCATGATCACCCATAAACGCTTTAATAGTTTAAGCATAATTTGTGCTCCCGCTTAGCGTAATGAATCTACCGGTGTGAATGTATTATCAACCAGAGGCTTAGCATCTGCTTGTGTCACATGACACTGTAAACAAAAGTAACGGCGAGGTGAAACATCAGACAATGTTGTACCTTCACGAGTAATAAAGTGAGTCACACTGACTTTAGTCGCTCCCATCGCACCTGCATTTTTAAAGCTATGACATGATAAACATTTGTTGGCATTTAAATTCACTTGATAACCACGAATAGAGTGTGGAATCATTGGTGGTTGCTGAACATAGTTACGATCCATAAGATGCTGTTCTCTTGGCACTTTTTTAAGTGCTTCCGATTGATTAACGTCTGATATTTCAACTAAACCACGTAGAGATGGCACACCACCATTATTTGACATAACAACATCATCGGCACTGTAAACACTAGGTACAGATAATGCGATCACTGATGCAGTAAAAATCGCTGTGATAAATTTTTTCATTGCTTTTCTCCATCTTGTTATATTTTTATAACAAAGAGTCCATTTAATAGAGTACATGTGTTGCTTACGCTACTTGCATCATCCAAGTAGCGCTCTTTTATTAGCGTTGCTTAATTACGCTTTTTTAGTAACTTTTACAGCACATTTTTTGTAATCGGTTTGTTTTGATAACGGATCAGTTGCATCAAGGGTTAACTTATTAGTTAACTGTTTGGCATCAAACCATGGCATAAATACCAACCCTTTTGGTGGACGGTTACGTCCTCGTGTTTCAACACGAGAGGTTAATTCACCACGTCTTGAAGCCATCACAATTTCATCTCCACGACGTAAACCACGTTGTTGTGCATCATCTGGGTGCATAAACACAACAGCATCAGGAAAGGCTTTATATAACTCAGGTACACGTCGAGTCATTGAACCTGAATGCCAATGCTCTAGTACACGACCAGTGCTTAACCATAAATCGTACTCTTCATCTGGAGACTCGGCTGCTGGTTCATAGGGTAATGCAAAGATAATCGCTCGTTTATCTTTATGGCCATAAAACTGATACTCAGTTCCTTTTTCTACGTAAGGATCAGAACCTTCACGGAAACGCCATTTCGTTTCTTTGCCATCAACCACTGGCCAGCGTAAACCACGTACTTCATGGTATCTGTCGTATGGTGCTAAATCATGACCGTGGCCACGACCAAAGCTTGCGTACTCTTCAAACAGCCCTTTTTGTACATAGAAACCAAAGTGACGCGCTTCGTCATTTAGTTGCTCGTCTTTCACTTCATCTAGACCAAATGCATCGACTTGACCATTACGGTAAAGTACGTCGTACATAGTTTTGCCTTTCACTTCAGGCATTTTTGCAATCAGGTCAGCATCCCATACTTCTTCAATTTTGAAGCGTTTAGCAAACTCCATAATTTGCCATAAATCTGATTTTGCACCTTCAGGTGACTTAACCTGTTGATGCCAAACTTGAGTTCGACGCTCAGCATTACCATAAGCACCTTCTTTTTCTACCCACATTGCCGTTGGTAAAATTAAGTCACCTAATTGTGCAGTCACGGTTGGATAAGGGTCAGATACCACAATAAAGTTATCAGGATTACGGTAACCCGGAATCACTTCTTCATTAATATTTGCAGCAGCTTGTACGTTGTTATTACACATTACCCAGTAAGCATTTAATTTACCGTCTTTTAACATACGGTTTTGTAAAGCAGCATGATAACCAGGTTTTGCTTCAATAGTGCCTTCTGGTAATTTCCAAATTTTTTCTGCTATTGCACGATGTTTAGGGTTTTTAACTACTAAATCGGCAGGTAAACGATGCGAGAAAGTACCTACTTCACGAGCAGTACCACAAGCAGAAGGTTGGCCCGTTAAAGAGAATGGACCTGAACCAGGTTGAGAAATTTTACCGGTTAATAAATGGATGTTGTACATCAAGTTATTAGCCCATACACCACGCGTATGTTGATTGAATCCCATGGTCCAGTAAGAGGTCACTTTAATTTTAGGATCTGCGTAAATCTTAGCTAATTTAATGAGTTTATCAGCTGGGACACCTGACATTTTTTCTGCATATTCGACATCAAATTCAGACACATATTCAGCAAACTCATCAAAGGTCATTGGTGTTGAAGCACCAGAATCCGGATTTTTAGCAGCTTGTTGTAATGGGTGTTCTGGGCGTAAACCATAACCAATATCGGTTGTTCCTTTACGGAAGTTAGTATGTTTGCTAACAAAGTCTTTATTTACCGCATCATTTTGAATAATGTAATTAGCAATGAAGTTTAATATTGCAAGGTCAGTTTGTGGCGTGAAAATCATACCATTATCAGCTAATTCAAATGAACGATGTGTGTAAGTAGATAACACATGTACGCTTACATCTGGGTTGCTTAAACGACGGTCAGCTAAACGAGACCATAGGATCGGATGCATTTCTGCCATATTCGATCCCCACAATACAAATGCATCCGCATTTTCTAAGTCATCATAACACCCCATTGGCTCATCGATGCCGAAAGTACGCATAAAGCCACCTACCGCAGAAGCCATACAATGACGTGCATTTGGATCAAGGTTATTAGTTCTAAAACCCGCTTTCATTAATTTACTAGCAGCGTAACCTTCCATTACAGTCCACTGACCAGAACCAAACATCCCTACTGCTGTAGGGCCTGTTTTTTTCAAGGCATCTTTGAATTTCACTGCCATAATATCAAAAGCAACATCCCAAGAAACAGGTTCAAATTCACCATTTTTATCGTAAATACCATTGGTCATACGTAATAGTGGCGTTGTTAAACGGTCTTTACCGTACATGATTTTAGAAAGGAAATAACCTTTCACACAATTAAGGCCTTTATTCACTGGGGACTCAGGGTCACCTTGTGTTGCCACCACTTTACCTTCCTGTGTACCGACTAAAACACTACAGCCTGTTCCACAAAAGCGACATGGCGCTTTTTCCCATTTGATTTTAGTTGCATCCTTGCTGGCTATAATATTACTAGCTGATACGGGTAATGCTATGCCTGCAACTGCAGCAGCTGAGGCTGCCGCTTGTGCTTTCATAAACTCACGTCTGGTAAATTTCATTGTATTTCCTCGCTGTTATTTTGCGTAGATTTTTCAAACTCGTGGTAAACAAGACTAGTGTGCACTACACCATCAATGTCATTAATTTGGTCAATGCATTCCATTATTTGGCGTTGATTAGCCGCTTCAATAATGACAATCGCTTTTCCATGCTCTGTCACTGTTACTAACTCCGCTCTAGGCATCGTTTTGATGCTATTAGTTAAGTCTAGTATTTGTTCAGATTTAACATGCACAATTAAGCTCGATACATGCAACTCTTCTTCTTTCATTTATGTTCCTTAATGCTAATGGCGCTGGTTGGACAAGGAGAAAAGCACGCGCCACAGCCATTACATAGCTCTAAATCAATTTCAGGTACTGCGTTGATCCCAATTTGAAAGCTCAAAGCTTGTTCGGGGCAACTTTCACCACAACTGCGGCAGTAAACGTTTTGGTTTGCTAAACAACTGTCTGCGATCATTGCTTTTTTATGCCAAGGTATTTCTGTTGTTACGGTAAAAATATCTTCTTGACAAGCATCGGCACATTGTCCACAAAACGTACATTCGCCGAGTGAAAAATCTATCACTGGGAAACCTGCATCACCTTGCACTATGATTTTTTCAGGACAACTGGTTATACAGTTTTTGCACTGAGTGCAGTTATTTACAAATTGTTGGTTGTCTTCAATCCAGGGCATTAAATTGTTAATCACCAAATCTGATTGTCGACGAAATAAATTACGTTTGTTTATATCAATGTCAGGCATGGTTAAACTAATTGTTAAATTAATGTGAATGAAATATTCAACTAACTTTAGCAGAAGTATTATAAAAAAAGAGGTTATCTGAAGTGTGTTTGATATGGATCAAGAGATTTATGAAGGTTTGAGACATCCCCCGCAAAATGCGGAGAATATTTAATCAAGTCAAGAACTAACCGCCTATTGAAGCTAAGTGTGGAGTGCCTCCTGAAAGTCCTAAATCAAGAAAATGCGATGATTTTTTCAGCTGTAAAGCAGCAACGATGGTCTCTTTCAGTTGCTCCTTGTCATCACTATTTTGTAACAAATGACGAAGGTCAACTCCCTCTTCACCAAACAAGCATAAATGTAATCGGCCAACAGATGACACGCGTAAACGGTTACAATTATCACAAAAATCTTTGCTATAGGGCATGATCAAACCTATTTCACCCTTATAATCTGGATGAGTAAAAACTTCTGCTGGACCATCGTTTGCGTAGCGAATTTTTTGTATCCATTGTTGGCTTAATAAGGCCTCTTTAATACTTTGACCGGATAAATGATAACGATTAAAAAACTCAGTATTATCTTCGGTCTGCATTAATTCAATGAAGCGCAGTTGAATCGGCTGATCTTTGATCCATTCTATGAAGGTGTTGAGATCGGTATCATTCAAGCCTTTCATCAAAACACTATTTACTTTAACTTGCTTAAACCCTGCGCCTGCACAAGCTTCAACCCCTTCCATTACTTTATGAAAGATATTTTTACCGGTAATAAGATTAAACGTATTCGCATCAAGACTATCCACACTCACGTTGATCGCACTTAGGCCGGCTTCAAACCATTCCACTGCATGTTTACTTAAATTAAAACCGTTAGTAGTGGTGGCTACTTTTTTGATCCCATCGGTATTAGCCACTTGCTTGATAATGTTAGCAAAATCTTTACGCAAACTTGGCTCTCCACCGGTAATTCTTACTTTGGTAGTGCCTAGTTCTGCAAAGGCATTGATTAAGTTTTTAATTTCACCTTCTGATAAAAATTGTTTTTGATGAGTTCGTTGGTAGCCATCGGGCAAACAATAATTACATTTAAAATTACATTCATCGGTGATCGACAACCGTAAATATTCAAATTTACGGTGATATTTATCTATTAATTGCATGGTCAGTTCCTTTCCAAACACGGGAGGCAAACCCATTTCTAAGTTTACCCTTCTTAACCATTTATGGGTTAAGCGGCTTGTCTAACATATTTACCAAAAGTTATGGTAAACTTAGTGAAACAAGCTCGGAGCTAAATTAAATAAGATGACATCACCCTCCCTATCAAGGAGACTCTATCAACTCGTTACCTATTATTCTTAACTATGTATGAAGATTAATCTACTATTTCATTCACTTTCTATCACAAGAGTGATTTCAACATTCTCTGTACTGCTACTTATTATAGCAGGAACGCATACGCTTATTTTTATTACAACGTCTCACAGCCAAGCGAATAACAAAGAAGCTATCACTAATCTGGTGAAGCTTAAACACAAAGCCATTCAATTTCTACATGCAGATTCATTGGACCGCGATTTAATCCACCGCTCTCTTAATAGTTTTTCCCCTTTATTAGCGAATAAACTATTGGAGAATAAGTATTTTGATGTCAATGCGATTCATTTTTCGAACATTAACCTACGTGCAGAGCTAGTTACTCTACAACACCAGTTATATCAACTTTCAGAGCAAGAATTGCATGCTCAGTTAAACAATGTTGTTGAAAACGCAGAGCTTACTATTCATCAATATCAGCAACTACTAGAAAAAGAATCATCGGTTATTTTAGTCTCAGAAATCGTTGTTTTCTTGCTTATTTCATTAAGTGCCCTATTCCTACTTATTTATTGCCGACGTTACATCGTTGCGCCAATTAACCAGCTAGAAGCTAATGTTAACTCGATATCAAACCATCACTTTAATGTCGAATTCTCTGATCATGATAATGAAATTGGTGCGCTTTCAACCGGCCTTCAAAGTATGTCAGCAGAACTTGAATCTTTGATTAACGCGATGCAGAAAAAAGTATTTGATAAAAAAACAGAATTAGAAAAAGCCAATGAAACGATTCAATTCTTGTTCACTATTTCGCAGCAACTTAGTACCGTTAAGCTAACCCACTCAATTATTCGTGATGCCTTAAATGCGCTCGCTAAACAAACCAACTTAACGAAGTTATGTTTGGAGTTAGAGAATGGAATTGAAATTGACAGCGATATTGGGTGTGCCACAGAAACAGGTAATAATAAACGTATTCCTATCAATATTAACGGTAGCCCATACGGTTATTTAAACTATATTAATGGCATTAACGACAGTGAAGATAACTCCATCATTAATAGTTTCAGTAGTTTACTTGCTCGCGCCTTGTACCAAGAAGAATACAGTTTACAAGAACAAAAACTATTATTAGTCGAAGAGCGTGGTGTTATTGCACGAGAATTGCACGACTCTATTGCGCAAGCTCTATCTTTCCTGAAAATTCAATGTACTGTTTTACGTCGACAATTAGAGGCCAGCGCTGACAAAGAGAATCAAGGTGCAAAAACATCTGTTAACAATATCGAAGAGGCAGTAACGGAAGCCTATGTTCAGTTGCGTTCATTACTCTCTACTTTCCGCTTAAACATTGGTGTGTCTGACTTTAAAGAAGCCGTCGTTATAATGATTTCACAACTACAAAAACAAACGACCGCCAAGATCAAGATGGGAAAATTCGATTCTAATTTCCAAACTCACGCGAATCAACACATCCATATGCTACAGATAGTCAGAGAAGCGATGATCAATGCAATGAAACATGCTGATTGTAATAACATTGTGATCAACTGTGTGGCTGAAGAAAAGCAAGTCGTTATTACCGTGCGCGATGATGGCATTGGTATTGAAGATAAACCGGGTAAAAATAATCACTACGGTATTGAAATAATGAATCAACGTGCAGAAGAACTTAATGCTGTTTTACAAATAAAAAACCTAACGATTGGCACCGAAGTCAAACTTACCTTCAAAATTTGAGCAAATATTTACAATTGTTTATACCTATGATTATAAATCACTTATAATTCACATACCTGTTATTAACCAAGGTATATGATTAATGCTCAGGTTCAAGTGTTTAAGCAAATAATCATAGACAGACTTAATGTAAAAACTCAGGTTCAATACCTGCTTGTTTTATATTGTGTATAGGCATTTATGACTCGCAAATAATTTTTTTTCATTTTGATTGATAACAGTTATACCCCCACTCACCGTTTACATTTATACTTGTGAGCAATTGTAAGTTAATCATGACCAATTAAAGGAATCACAAATGAACAATGTATCTACAGTTATTGTTGTTGATGACCACCCACTTATGCGCAAAGGCATCACTCAACTACTCAGTATTGACCCAAATTTTGTGGTAATTGATGAAGCAACAAACGGAATTGAAGCCGTCAGTATGGTCAAAAAACAACATCCCGATATGGTGTTATTAGATCTAAACATGAAGGCTGTGTCTGGTTTAGAAACACTTAAAGCATTACGTAATGATGGCATCACAAGTAAAATTGTCATGCTTACTGTTTCTGATGCTAAACAAGATGTTATTTCGTTAATTAATCATGGTGCTGATGGCTATCTTTTAAAAGATACCGACCCTGAACGTTTACTTGAGAATTTATATGATATTAAACAAGGTAAATTAGTAGTCAGTGACGATTTACGCCCTTACCTAGATTGCTTGGATCAAGAAAACAACATTCGAGATAAACTTTCTTCGCTTACGCGCCGAGAGAGCCAAATAATGCAAGAAATTTCACGTGGCTTAAGTAACAAAGAAATTTCTGAAAACCTGAATATTTCAGAAGGTACGGTTAAAGTTCATGTTAAAAGTTTGCTTAAAAAACTAGGCATTAAGTCACGTGTTGAAGCCGCGGTATTATTCTTAGAACAACCTAAGTAACCCCTTTGCATCAGAGCTTATAAGCTCAATATAACGTGAAAAAATGACTCCTTTGTTGTAATTCCACAGCTAAATAACCTTTATTTTGGTAGACTCCCGAAATAAAGGTTTTTTGTTTTTAATTGCCATTTATTTTTGTTTATTCATTGCGCCGAGAAGACTACCTATATTTATGCTTTCAGACTCACTAAAAAAAGAAATTAGAGCTAATTATGAACTCATAACAAAAGCTCTGCCTCAATTTAAAGCACGTAAAGCTCAAAATTATTTAGTGGCTGAAATCGCTAAAGTGTTAGCAGGTAACTATGATAAGTCACGACGTATTTTGGTGGCTGAAGCCGGCACTGGAATAGGTAAGTCTTTAGCTTACATATTGGCAGGGTTACCGGTGGCCTTAAGGCTGAATAAGAAACTAGTTATCTCTACTGCAACGGTTACCTTACAAGAACAATTAATCAGTAAAGATTTACCGTTTTTTCTACGCCACAGTGATTTTAAATTCACCTTCACTTTAGCAAAGGGTCGACAACGCTACTGTTGCGAGCATAAGCTACTCAACCAACAACAAGATGAGTCTCAACAAACACTCCTGTTTACTGAAAAACCGCAACCGGGTGATAGTGAATTATTAAGCAAAATGCGTAACGCATATTTAGATGGCAAATGGAATGGGGATCAAGATAGCTGGGCAACACCTATCCCTCGTCGTATTTGGCAACAAATCGTGTCCGATAAACACAGCTGTAAAAAAGCCTTATCAAATCACCGACAATGCCCATTTCATCGAGCACGGGACAATATCAATAAAGCCGATGTAATTGTGGTTAACCACGCTTTGTTACTAGCTGACTTGGAATTAGGAGGAGGCGTTATTTTACCTGAGCCCGATGCCTGTTTCTATGTACTTGATGAAGCTCATCATTTACCCAAAATATCACGCGACTTTTCCAGCGCAAGCGTGAATATCAAAACGAGTCAAGATTGGCTAAAAAAAATCAAGCAAGTCAGCACACATATTAATCGTGTTGTGCACCGCCAAACGACCATTACCCCCGGCCTAACTATGTTAGAAAGTGCTAATGAAATGGTTAATGATTTACAAGCAATTGAACTATATTTTCGTCATAACCCGCTTAATTACAATAAGTCTAATCAATATCGCTTTCCAATGGGTGAAGTCCCTGAAGGTATTGTGAATGCACTGATTAATTTAAAAGAAGAGACCAAAAAGTGTTTAAGTGCAGTCAATAAACTCTCTACCATCACATCCGAAGAGTTGAAAGACGCTAATATAAAGTTATCCGATGCAGAACCTATTTTGATTGAAACAGGTTTCTATATTCAACGTTTAGAGAACTTGCTTGCGCTGTGGAAAATGCTATTAAAAGATCGAGCGACGCATCAAGCCCCCATTGCAGCATGGGTAAACAATGAAAATGACGGGTTTACCCTTTGCGCAAGTCCACTTGAAGTCGGTGGTTTGTTAGAATATATGCTCTGGTCTCAAGCGGCAGGTATTATTTTATGCTCCGCGACATTAACATCATTAAACAGTTTTGATTATTTTATGCGTCAATCTGGTTTGAAAAATAATGATGGTACACAATACCTACGTCTTAAGTCTCCATTCGATTATCCTGCGATCCCTCTCAATATTGCCAATATGAAAAAGGATCCCACTGAATCTGGTTTTGATAACGAATTAATCGATAACATTGCGCAACGTATACAAGAAAAACAAGCTAATTTAGTCTTATTCGCTTCTTATTGGCAAATGAACTTAGTGGCGGATAAGTTACGCCGAAAATTTCCTAAAGCGTTATTAGTACAGGGTGAAACGTCTCGCACAAAAATGATCAGCAGCCATAAAAAGAACTGCGATCAGGGATTGACCAGTATCCTATTTGGTACAGGCAGTTTGGCAGAGGGTTTAGACTTGCCAGGGCATTACCTGACCAATTTAATCATTACCAAGCTACCCTTTGCAGTACCAGACTCACCCGTTGAAGAGGCGCATGCAGAATGGATCACGTCAAAAGGAGGTAATCCATTTATGCAAATTACCATACCAGAGGCCAGTAAAAAATTGATACAATCCTGTGGGCGTTTAATTCGTAAAGAAACAGACACAGGACAAATTACCTTATTAGATAAACGCGTAATAACCAAACGTTATGGCAAAAGTTTAATTGATGCCCTTCCCCCTTTTGCTTTAAATGTAGAGAAATAAAATGACAGAGTTTGTATTAGATCCCAATAGCTGGGTGCTATTGGCATTAGTTGGTTTGATAGCCGGCTTTATCGATGCAGTAGTAGGCGGAGGCGGTATGCTCACTGTACCGACATTATTGAGTGTTGGTTTACCACCCCACCTGACGTTAGGAACTAATAAATTATCTGCATGTTTTGCCTCTGGTACGGCGGCCTATACCTATTTCCGTAAAGAACTTTTTAATCCCGAATTTTGGAAACATACCTTTTATAGTACGTTAATTGGCGCCATGTTTGGGACCATTTTAGTAAACTATATTTCCACGGAGTTTCTGAATAAATTTTTGCCTTTAGTGATTTTAACAGTCGCTATTTATACTTTATTTAACCGAGTAAAAGAAATTGATAATGCAACGCTTCCTGAAAACACTCCTTTATTAAGGATTATTCAGCGTATTCAAGGCTTTGTTTTAGGTTTTTATGATGGTGTTTCTGGCCCTGGCACGGGGGCATTTTGGGTTATCTCTAATATGCACTTATACCGTCTGAATATTCTATTATCCAGTGGTTTAGCTAAAGCAATGAACTTCACTAGTAATTTTGTTTCCTTATTAACCTTTATCTATTTTGGTCAAGTTGACTGGTTTATCGGATTAACAATGGGTGCTTGCTTAATGCTAGGTGCTTTTATCGGTGCACATTCAGCCATTTATTTTGGTGCAAAATTTATCCGCCCTGTCTTTATTATCATTGTGCTAATTATGGCAATTAACCTTGGGTATAACGCATGGTTCAGTCAGTAGATTTAAAGCACTTAAGCGCCTTATCCGAACAACTTGCAACGCTTAGTTTACGTTGTCGAGAGTGGGATAATAAAATTACTTTATCGGAAAATAAGTCATTTCGTTTTGAAGTACATTTATTTAATACGAGTAGCTTAACCCTGTCTGGTTACTGTCAACAAATCCAGACGACCTTTGAACATTTAAAACACGTTATTACTAAAGAGATGGGTAATACAATCATCAATTATGAATGTGAAAAGCTCATCAATCAATTTTCAGCTTTATTGAATATCGTGAATCAGTTGGATGCGGGTAAAGCTGAAGGTTTATATAAACGCTATTCAACACAACAAGAAAAAGTATATCAACAGTTGCAACGTCAATATCAATATGAAAAAAGGCTATTGGCGATGATTAATGAAGAAAATAGCCTTTACCAACAAGCAAACACTGCCAATAATAAAGAAATTCATAAATCACGAGTGAGTGCACTCAAAGAACGTTATCAAAAGTGTAACGAGTTTACGCAAGCATTAGAATTTAAGATGGAAGCTTTAGACAATGACGAATAATGACAGTACGATTGATTCAGGATTAGTATCTGCGCCTTTAGAGATTAAACTGGCTGTAGATTTGATTCAATTATTAGAAGACAACAACCTGCCGTTAGAGGCGACTATTAAAGCTTTGGAAATAACCTTACGAGACTTTAAAAATAAGCAGCTTACGCAACTTAAAGCCCCCAAAAGTAAAAGCCTAAACGCTAAAACATCGTTGTAGATACAGACAATTATTTTGTAAGCTTAGTAGATCCTACCGTTACAACTAATTTCTAAGCGTAGTAAATCGAACCATTACAACCAATCTAAAAAAAGGACATCAAATGATGTCCTTTTCTTTTAGCGATTCGCAGCAAGGCTAGGCATTAGACTTTACGCCAAGTTGTACCATTAGGGCCATCTTCAAGCACCACATTTAATGCCGCTAACTTATCACGAGCATCATCAGCACTTGGCCAATCTTTATTTGCCCTTGCCGTATTACGTTGTAAAATTAATGCTTCTATCTCAGCAACTTGTTGATCATTTTCATGATCTTTTCCCACACCTTGTAAAAACTGATCTGGATTTTGACTTAACAAACCTAACACATTAGCAAACTTGACCAGCATGCTCCCCAAAAGAACCGCTTTTTTAGGATCAGTTGCTTTAACACGATTCAACTCTTTGGCTAAATCAAATAATACTGCCAACGCTTCAGGTGTATTAAAGTCATCATCCATCGCTTTCACAAAGCCTTGATAGAACTTACTGTCTTTAATTGCTTGATCAATCTCAATATCACTGATAGCTACATCACGTATAGCAGTATATAAACGCTCTAAGCTAGCTCTTGCTTGTTTCAAATTATCTTCTGAATAATTAAGTTGGCTACGGTAGTGCCCAGAGATTAAAAAGTAACGAACAGATTCACTATCATAGACATCTAATACATCTTTGATAGTGAAAAAGTTATTTAAAGACTTAGACATTTTGACTTTATCAACTTGCACCATACCCGAATGCATCCAAGTATTAACGTATTCACCGTGATGTGCACAACATGACTGCGCAATTTCATTTTCATGATGCGGGAAACTTAAATCCGACCCACCGCCATGAATATCGAACACTTCACCAAGATGTTTTCTATTCATTGCTGAACATTCAATGTGCCAACCTGGGCGACCTTCTCCCCATGGTGATGACCATGATGGTTCGCCACTTTTCGCCATTTTCCATAGCACAAAATCTAATGGGTCATGTTTACTATCTTCAACTTCAACACGAGAACCGGCCTGCAACATTTCAAGATTTTGACCGCTTAATTGGCCATATTCTGGGAATGATGAGACAGAAAAAAGCACATCACCAGAGTCAGAAACATAGGCATGATTTTTTGCTATCAGTGTTGATATCATTTCGATCACTTCAGGCATGTGATCCGTTACTCGTGGTTCAATATCGGGTCTGATCATATTCAATGCATCAAAGTCCGCATGCATTGCATCAGTAAAACGAGCCGTTAATTGGTCACAAGTCTCGCCGTTTTCATTGGCACGTTTAATAATTTTGTCGTCTACATCTGTAATGTTACGGATAAAAGTTAAGTCGTAACCACTAAAACGTAAGTAGCGAGCCACGGTATCAAAAGCAACAAATGTGCGACCATGTCCTATATGACAGTAATCATAGATGGTAACACCACACACATACATTCCCACTTTGCCTGCGACAAGGGGTTTAAATTCTTCTTTAGTTCGAGTTAAGGTGTTGTAGATTTTTAACATTTTCCATCCAATGCGATTACTGTAAAAACGC
Organism: Psychromonas sp. SR45-3; assembly: GCF_014163575.1. Lineage (NCBI taxonomy): Bacteria > Pseudomonadati > Pseudomonadota > Gammaproteobacteria > Alteromonadales > Psychromonadaceae > Psychromonas > Psychromonas sp. SR45-3. Next base: position 35,176 of record NZ_JACJDP010000025.1, on the reverse strand, counting down.
CTATTCTAACCTGACCAAGTGACAAATTCATCCTTTGTATTTAATGAATTAACGAGTTGAGGTATGATAATGCTCTTTTTGAAGATAGGATTTAACAATGATTACTTTACATACAAATTTTGGCGACATCACATTAGAAATGAATGAAGAGAAAGCACCTAAAACAGTGGCTAATTTCATTAAATATGCAACAAGTGGTCATTACGATAACACCATTTTTCACCGTGTTATTGATGGTTTCATGATTCAAGGGGGTGGTTTTGCACCGGGCATGGAAGAGAAAGACAGCCAAAAGCCTATTAAAAACGAAGCAAATAACGGCTTATCAAACGTAAAATATTCAGTAGCAATGGCGCGTACTATGGAACCGCATTCAGCTTCTGCACAATTTTTTATCAATGTCGGCGATAACAAATTTTTAGATTTTAAATCAGAAACAACTGATGGTTGGGGATACTGTGTATTCGCTAAAGTAGTCGCTGGTGAAGATGTAGTAGATAAAATCAAAGGCGTAGCAACAGGTAATGCACATTATGTTCATCAAGATGTGCCACTAGATGACGTTGTGATCACTAACGTTACCGTAGCGTAACTGATTATGCGCACTTTATTCATTGCAGACTTACATCTCAGCGAAAATCATCGTCATATAAGCGATGCCTTTTTTGCTTTTCTTGAAAAAGAAGCAGCTAATGCTGAAACACTTTATATCCTTGGTGATATGTTTGAGGTGTGGATAGGAGATGATGAACATACTCCTTTAATGGATGAAGTTGCGCAGAAATTAACAGCTTATGCTAAAAAAAATAACACTCAAATTTTCTATATTCACGGTAACCGAGACTTTATGATTGGCAAACGTTATGCACAGCAGTCTTCAATGACTTTATTACCAGAGCATACCGAAATAGATTTATACGGAACTAAAACATTAATTATGCACGGTGATACTTTGTGTTTGTTTGATAAAAACTATCAACGTATGCGTAAAGTGATCCATAACCCTGTAATGCAATTTATTTTTAATTGCTTACCACTCAAGCTGCGCAAGCGTATTGGTTGGAAGATCCGCACTGCGAGCCAATCTAAAAAAGTATATAAAAATACGAATATGATGGGCGTGACAGAGCAAGAAGTGCATCGTTTGATGACATTACATCAAGTACAACGTTTAATTCATGGCCATACGCACCAAGCTTTTGTACATGATTTGACTGTTAATGATAAGGCTGGGCAACGCTTTGATGTGGGAGACTGGTACAACAACTTAAGTTTTGTTGATGCCAACCCAGATAATATTAACCTAGTTGTGTTACCCATTGATTATTATCAGCAATAAAAATACAGTTCGCATTCGCTCGGTACTATTTGGTACTAGGTAAGTACGAGTAGTGACTAGATAGGTATGATATGCGAAGTGTTTAATACAGCTAATTATTTAATGCTATCGATTATTTAATACCTTAATCATTGGCATTAAGTTAACCACACTCCCATACGTTAATTACACAATCGTCACCTTTAAATACTGCTCTTGGCAGAATCATTGTCTATACAAAAACGCAGATAAAAATGGTAAGCACTGAAGCCATAGAGTGTTAAGCCAAGAAAGTTATCTGTCTTTTAATAAACGGCGTAACACTTTGCCCACGTTATTTTTTGGTAGCTCGCTCACTATTTCTATCAATTTAGGCTGTTTATATCGCGTTAATTGACCTTCACAATGGTGTTTAATCATTTCAACGGTGACTTTGTAATCATCTAACACCACAAACAGTTTCACGCTCTCACCAGACTGCTCATCATTAACTCCTACGACAGCAGCCTCTGAGACCCCTTGCATTTGTACCACAGTATCTTCTATTTCATTAGGGTAAACATTAAAGCCTGACACTAATATCATGTCTTTTTTACGGTCAACTAAACGTAATAAACCTTGTTCATCAAATAGACCAATATCACCACTTTTAAACCAGCCATCATTAAACGCTAACGCAGTTTCTTCCTCATTTTGCCAATAGTGCGGCATGACTTGAGGCCCTTTAATTTCTATTTCACCCGGGCTGTTATAATCTTCGATAACGCTATTATTATCATCGACTAAGCGTAAATCAGTTCCAGGCATAGGTAACCCAATTGAACCATCATGCGCTGTCACATTATAAGAGTTGACACTTACCATAGGAGCACACTCCGTTAATCCATAGCCCTCAATGACCGTACTGCCTGTAACTTCTTTCCACAAATTAGCGACTTTAGTTTGTGTTGCCATGCCCCCTGCGATAGTTATTTTTAGCGAAGAAAAGTCTACGTCATTAATTTTAGGATGATGTAGTAACGCGTTGAATAATGTATTCAATGCAGTAAAGAAGGTAAATTTATACTTACTTAAGGTTTTTATAAAAGTATCGAGATCACGAGGATTAGTGATCAATAAATTAGTGCCACCTTTTTTAATAAAAAATAGACAATTAACCGTCAGCGCAAATGCATGATAAAGAGGTAATGCAGTGACCATTATTTCGCTTTCTTGATCAACAGTTAAACCAAATACAGCGTCTGCCTGCGCTAAACTCGCCGCCATATTACGCTGAGTCATTACCGCCCCTTTTGAAACACCTGTAGTTCCTCCCGTATATTGTATCAGTGCGATATCATCTAAATTAATCACAGGACGAATGTATTGCCCTTTATCACCCTCTTTAAGTGCATTACGATAACTTTTTGCACTAGGCAACTGATACTTGGGTACCATTCGTTTGACATAGGAAACAATAAAGTTAACGAACTTTCTCTTTAATAAAGGTAATGCATCACCAATTTTAGTTAGCACCACATGCTTGATTTGAGTTTGTTTCACAATACTCTGTAGCGTTTGTGCATAATTAGACACAATAAAAATAGCTTTTGCGCCTGAGTCATTAAGCTGATGCTTTAATTCTGATGCGGTATACAGTGGGTTTATATTGACGACCACCAACCCCGCTCTTAAAACGCCTAATAAAATAATAGGGTATTGCAATAGATTTGGCATCATGATCGCGACACGGTCCCCCTTCGCAAGTTGCGAAGTTTGTTGCAGATAGACTGCAATTTTCCTTGATTGAAGGTCTAACTCTGCATAGGTCAGCGTTTCATCCATATTGATAAAAGCAATATGTTCTGGATGTTGTTGAAATGTTTGTTCAAACATATCAACTAAATTAATCAATGAGCTTTCATCTATTTCACTGTTAATACCTTCAGGGTATTTATCTAGCCATGGTTTAAACATAAAAATTCCTTTTAAAAACAAAAAAACCGACTATAAAAGTCGGTTTTATTATTAACACCAAACAGTTACCTATAGATTAGCGTAATCTAACGTAATGTGGCTAGCTTCTATCAAAAATGCGTCAAGGGGCTCAAAATCATCCGGAATATCGTCTAAAGACGTGACCTCTTTTAACCCGGCACGCTTTAGTCGCTCATTAGTGCGCTGTAAATTTTCAGCTTCTTTTACTTCGCGTTCATTAACACGTACGTTTTCAACTAGCGAAATACTGGTTTTATCTTTATCGGCACGATAATCTGCAATATCGTCAGCCAAATAATTAAACTCAATTTCTTTTTTGATGCGTAATTGATGAGCTTCTATTAATTGTTTAATTCCTTTATCTAAATCAGCGACTTTTCGATATTTAGCAGAACGAATATTATCCCAAGGTAATGCATTTTTTTCTAAACTTTCACCTGTATCTTGTGGGTCAATACCGCTTGGGAAAGCAATGTCAGGGATAACCCCTTTATTTTGTGTGCTGCCACCATTAATACGATAAAATTTAGCAATGGTATATTGTACTGAACCGACTGCATCTTGGTTGGTATCGTAGTAACGTGCGATACGACGATGTTGTTGCACAGTACCTTTACCAAAGCTTTGTTCACCTATAATAATGGCACGGCCATAATCCTGTAGTGCAGCGGCAAATATTTCTGATGCAGAAGCACTATTACGATTGATTAATACCGTCAAAGGACCATTATAAGCGATATTGTCATCATCATCGGCTTGCACAGCAATTTGCTGACGGCTATCTCTCACTTGAACAACTGGACCTGTTTTAATAAATAAACCTGTTAATAGTGTTGCTTCACTTAATGCTCCACCACCGTTATTACGAAGATCAATCACAATCCCTTTTACATCTTTTTTAGCTAAGATGTCTAATTCACGTTCTACGTCTTCACTGAGTTTGATGTAAAAACTTGGAATGGTAATGACACCAATATTTTCGCCATTAATCACTTGTACAGATGATTTTGCCTCTCTGTCTTCAAGGTGAATTTTTTCACGCACAATTTCGATAACTTTATTAATATCGCCGGCTTTACCCGACAAAATTTGTAACTTAACCTTGGTGCCTTTCGGACCTTTAATAAGCTCAACAATATCATCTAAACGCCAGCCCACAACATCTATGATTTTTTCGCCTTCTTGACCAACACCAATGATTTTATCATCTTTAGCCAATTGTTTTGACTTATCAGCTGGACCACCAGGAACTAAACTCCGGATCACTGTGTAATCATCTTCAAGTTGTAAAACCGCACCAATCCCTTCAAGAGAAAGATTCATTTCCATTTTAAAACGTTCAGCATTACGTGGCGATAAGTAACTAGTGTGAGGCTCTATTGTGTGTGCATAGGCATTCATGAAAGCTTGGAATACATCTTCACTTTCAGTTTGAGTTAAATGTTTGAGTGCATAAGTATAACGTTTAGTTAATAACGTTTTAATTTCAGGCCATTTTTTATCAGCTAATTTTAACGTTAATGCATCAGATTTAACTCGCGCATGCCATAGTTTATCTAACGCTTGCTTATCTTTTGCCCATTGAGCTTTACTACGGTCATATTGATATTCTTCTTCAGTATCAAAAGTAATCTCTTTATCTAGTAACGACAAAGCGTAGGTAAAACGTTCAAAACGTCGCGTTAAGTTAAGTTGGTAGATTTTGTAGGCAGGTTCAAGTTGACCAAATTTAAGATTATCATCAAATGAATATTGATAAGCTTTAATCGCATCAATATCACTTTGCATGAAGATCTGTTTATTGTAATCAAGCTGTTCAATATAACGATTGAACACTTTTTCAGACAACTGGTCATCTAAAGGCATATATTTATAATGAGAGCGACTAAATAAATCGCTCACTCGTTTCGCCACTTTTGCATGCTGAGACTCTTGATGCAATTGCGGGATATCTTTTAAATCTACATTTGAGGAAGAAGCAAAAGCAACTCCGATAAAAATGATTTGGGATAGAATTAATGCATGACGAAAGAGTTTATTCATTAAAATACCTTTTATACGATTAAATGCTTAGCTTTAACTTTTACAACCATTCCTGAGTCTAGTTGCACTTGAACTTCTTCTTTTAAAATTTCAACAACGGTTGCCGAAACAGGCGATTTTCCTAAAAGAACTTTGACTGATTGCGATACTTTAAGTTCATTATGATTAGCTTCTTTATACTGACTTAAGTCAATCTCAGGTTTTTTAACTGCTTTTTTAGGCGCTTCTTTTTTACGACTTGGCACAGTCACTTTTTTAGCAGCACGAGCTGGTGCTTTATTGGCGTCTGTTTTTTTCTTGTTCGCAAATGCTTTTTCTTTACTTTCTTTTAGCGACAATTGCGCGTGGTCAGCATGCTCTTGAGAAACTTCATCCCCTTCAACACCATCTAAATCGACACGTTTTGCACCTGCTTTTACACAGTGTAAGTAACGCCAACTCATTGTGTATTGACGTAACGCACCACGAAGCTGTGTTTTACTGACGCGAGTTTCATTCTCTAGACGAGTTGCTAGTTCTTGAAACACACCAATTTTTAATGGTTTTGCAGGCTCAGCACTAGCGATGAAGCAAGCTGGAAACTGTTCCGTTAAGAAGGCAATGATTTGTTTGTTATTTGTAAACTTTTCTGTGTTTTCCATGTAAAACCTAATATTTAAAAACGATGTTGAAAGATATCCAGAGTAAATCTCTGATAATCAGTAAGAAAATTATTCGCTAGTATAGAGGTGCGTTTATTAAATGTGAAACTAATTATCACCTCAGTATGCCTATTCCGACCATTTTTTGCCATTTATCATCAATACTCAATATTTCCAGCCTTCAGCTACACCTTTTTTACAAAAACAAGTAGAATGCCCGCTTTCCTTTTGTGGGAATGTCCAAATTTTATATTGAAGAGGCTTAGATGAAACCAGAATTATTATCCCCTGCAGGTAGTTTAAAGAACATGCGTTACGCTTTTGCCTATGGGGCCGATGCTGTTTATGCAGGTCAACCTCGTTACTCTTTACGAGTTAGAAATAATGAATTCAATCTTGAAAAGCTTCAAATAGGCATCAATGAAGCCCATGCACAGGGTAAAAAATTATATGTAGTGTGCAATATTCAACCACATAACTCTAAACTAAAAACATTTATCCGCGATATGAAACCCGTGGTTGATTTAAAACCCGACGCATTAATCATGTCTGACCCGGGTTTAATCATGATGGTACGTGAAGTTTTTCCTGACATGCCAATTCATTTGAGTGTGCAAGCGAATGCAGTTAACTGGGCCACGGTAAAGTTTTGGTACCAACAAGGTATTGAACGCGTAATTTTGTCGCGTGAACTTTCTCTGGATGAAATTGAAGATATTCGCTTCCATTGCCCTGAAATTGAAATCGAAGTATTTGTTCATGGTGCACTATGTATGGCTTATTCTGGCCGTTGTTTGTTGTCAGGCTACATTAACAAACGCGATCCCAACCAAGGTACATGCACAAACTCTTGTCGCTGGAAATACGATGCCCATGAAGCGACGGAAAATGAAACCGGTGATATTGTTGCTATCCATAAACCTGAGCCAACGTTAGGTAGTGGCGAGACCACGGATCAAATTTTCTTATTACAAGAAGAAGGAAGACCGAATGAATATATGCCTGCTTTTGAAGATGAGCATGGTACTTATATTATGAACTCTAAAGACCTTCGTGCGATTCAGCATGTCGAACGTCTTTTAAAAATGGGTGTACACTCTTTAAAAATAGAAGGTCGCACTAAAAGTTTCTATTATTGTGCTCGTACCGCTCAGGTATACCGTAAAGCGATGGATGACGCTATTGCAGGTCGTCCTTTTGACCCATCATTAATGAGTTCATTAGAAAACCTGGCTCATCGAGGTTACACCGAAGGTTTCTTAAGCCGTCATACTCATGACCAATACCAAAATTATGATTACGGTTATTCAATCAGTGAGACTCAGCAGTTTGTTGGTGAAATTACTGGACGTAATCAACAAGGCCTTGCTGAAATAAATGTAAAAAATAAGTTTTTAGTCGGAGACAAACTAGAGCTAATGACACCGCAGGGTAACCTCAACTTTAAGTTAGAAGAGTTACATAACCGTAAAGGTGAATTAGTCGATGTGGCACCGGGTTCAGGCCATGTCCTATATATTCCAGTACCAAAAGAGATAGATTTAAGCCACGGTTTACTGATGAGAAACTTGACTCAGGGTACTGACACTCGTAACCCGCATAGTAAATAACATGGCTTTATTAATAGAAGACAGTTGCATCAACTGTGATATGTGCGATCCAGAATGTCCTAATGAAGCAATCACCTTTGGGGCTGAAATATATGAAATCAATCCAGATTTATGTACTGAATGTGTGGGTTTTTATGAACAGGCAACCTGCGTCGCAGTTTGCCCTATCAACTGTATCATTATCGATCCTAAGCATGTTGAAACAGAGCAACAGCTGCTGGATAAATTTGCAAATTTACACGTTAATCAATGAGTTCATTCGCGGCTAAATTTACACAGGGTAATATTCCTGAGCATATATTAAAAATGGCGCTGACTAATGCGGTGGCCTTAAGCGTGTTTTTTGTTGTTGATTTGATTAATATCTATTTTATTAGTTTATTAAATCAACCTCACTTGGTTGCTGCCATTGCCTATGCAGCAGCCCTGTTATTTTTTACCACCTCATTGACCATTGCTATGGTCATTGCGAACTCCGCTGTCGTTGCCAAGTTAATAGGTCAAGGCCAGCAGCAGCAGCAAGCCAAACAAGCTTCAATGAGCTGTTACCTAATAACCTTATTAATTAGTTCTCTAATTACCCTTACTGTTTTTTTTAATGCTAACCACCTATTAACATTAATAGGTGCCAATGGTATTGCTTTAGATGCAGCCAGTGCTTATTTAAAAATAACCATTTTTTCTTTTCCACTGATTGCCATGGCAATGCAGATCACAGCTACATTACGGTCATTAGGTAAACCTAAATTAGGTATGTATTGCACCCTAGCAGGTGGTATATGTAATATTATTCTCGATCCTCTGTTTATCTTTTACTTTAAGTTAAATATTGAAGGGGCAGCCATTGCAGCAATCGTTGCGAGAAGCGTGATGTTATTGATTGCCACCTTTTATCTAATTGTGGTTTGTGGTTTTATTAGTCGCATTACTTTTGTTGATTTTATCAAGCACATGAGAAATATTAGTGCAGTTGCTATTCCTGCTGCATTAACACAAATCGCCACACCACTGAGTCATTTGTATATTACTTATGAAATGGCTAAATTTGGCGGTAGTTTTGTTGCTGGCTGGGCAATCATTAGTCGTTTGATCCCCGTCGCTTTTGTGATGTTGTTTGCAATGCCTGGCGCAATCGGCCCTATCATCAGCCAAAACTTGGGTGCAAGGCAGTTTAAACGCGTCAAAACAACTTTAAATCAATCACTTAACTTTATTATTAAATATGTCTTTGTTTTAGCATTAACCCTGTCACTAATGCAAGAATACCTTGTCACTTTATTTAATGCTGGCCCAGATACTGGAATGTTAATCCGCTTTTTTTGTCAATATGTCAGCGTTAGCTTTATATTTGTTGCAATGAATTTAGTCGCGATGTCTTTTCTGAATAATGTTGGTCGGCCTAAAATGGCCACCTTATTGAATCTTGGAAAAATGTCTTTAGGAACGGTTCCTTTTGTGAGTATCGGTGCCTATTATTATGGCGCTCAAGGCATATTGATTGGGCAAGCTTTAGGTAGCATTATATTTGGCTTAGCCGCCATTATATTGTGCTATCGTATTGTCACTAAATTAGAAGTAATTGTTTAATGGTGATGACTTGAAGGTGGTCACTTAAAGGTAATTAATTAAAAATCATTAAGCAAAATAAAATGATTTATAGTGCTTACTCTTTAAGATACAAGGAACTGTAAGCTAAAATTCGACTACCAGCGAGGCATGGGTTGAAGAAATGTTAGGCATAATGATGACCTAATGCATTAAATCGATACTTTATTACTATCTTTAGCAAGAACGAATAGGTTTACGCATATTTAATATGTTAATTAAGCGGCGCTAATGTTAAATTACACACCTCACTCTAATGGAATAGAATAGCTTTATGCGTTTAATATGCTTATTGTTCTTTATCACAACCCTTAGCGGCTGTTATCAAAATAAAGCACTAACACAAAATACTCTTATCTATTGCACTGAAAGTTTACCTACTTCGTTTAATCCTCAAATTAGTCATGATATTGCGAGCCTAGATGCAACCACACATCAAATTTATAGCCGCTTAGTCACCATTGACTCTAAAACCAATAAATTCATTCCTGACTTAGCTGAAAGTTGGCAACGTAGCGATGATAAATTACGTTACCGGTTTACATTGCGCAGCAACATTAGCTTTCACCAAACAGACTTCTTTAAACCAACTCGCTTTTTCAATGCTGATGATGTGTTATTTAGTTTTAATCGCATGCTAGATTACCAACATCCCTATCATATGGTGAATAATCAAGCTGAAAACTATTTTTATAATCATCCTTTCACTAATTTATTATCTGAAATTAATAAGATTGACGATCATACCGTTGAGTTTGTTTTAGTTAAACCCGATGTAACGTTACTTGCAAATCTTGCAGCACATTACGCAGTGATCCATTCTCAGGAATATGCAAATCAGTTGATACAACAAGGCCAGCCAGAGAATTTGGACTTCCAACCGATCGGAACTGGGCCTTTTAAATTTAAAAGTTTTGATAGTAACGGCACTATCCGTTATAAAAAACATGCACTTTATTGGCAATCAATGACCAATATTCAAAACTTAATTTATTTTACTAACCCAAGTGCAACCAAGCGTTACACCAAATTATTATCTGGCGAATGTGATGCAATCTCTTACCCTGCAGCGAGCCAATTAGAAGCGTTAAGTAAAAATAAAAATATTACCCTAAACAGTAAATCAACGGAAAACATTGCGTTGTGGGCATTTAATACAAAGCGAGATATTTTAAAGAATTATCAGGTACGCCAAGCACTTTCGCAGGCTATTGATAAAAAAACCATTTTACAGGCTGTTTATTTTCAAAGTGCAATACAAACGGATACGTTATTAAGTAAACAGTCATGGGCATTAAAACCTCGATTTGAAAACGATCAATACGACCCAGATAAAGCACGACAAAACTTAACATTATTAAATTACGATTTTTCTAAAACGTTAACGATTTTATTGCCTGATAGTTCCGATGTATTTAATCCTAACTTCCATAAAACAGCGGAATTAATCCAAGCTAACTTAGGTGATATTGGTATTAAAACAGATATTATCAATTTAAGTGGTGCGGCTTTAAAAGCACGTTTAAGAAGTGGTGATTACGATACCTATTTAACCGGCATTAATGTGCATATTAACGACCCTGATAGTATTTTTAGACCGCTTTTAAGCTGTAATTCGACCGCAGAAACGGGCAACAGCAGCCATTGGTGCTCACCAAAAATACAAGTATTGTTAGACCAGTCATTAACAGAGTCTAATTTTGCACAACGTATTAAAAACTATTATCAGATTCAAGACGAAATTTATAAGCAACGCCCTTACCTGCCTATTGCACATGTATTAAGGTTGGATGCTATTTCGAAATCAATTTTAAATGTTGAAGTCAATCCATTAACTGGTATTAATTTCCAAAATGCCATTAAACAAGATTTGAATTAATATGCTGTCATTTTTACTAAGACGTTTGAACCTATTATTAATTACTGCGTTGATATTAACTATCATCGCCTTTGCTGTGGACCGTATTGTCTCGGTCAACGCTGACGCAGTAGTAAGCCATAATGGATACATCAGCCAATATTTTTCTTATCTATGGAATATTCTTAATGGTAATTTAGGGCACTCTTCGGTGGATAACCAAGCGCTGCTTGATCGTGGTCTAATCTTTTTTGCTTCGACATTAGAACTTTGTTTCACAGCTTTAATCTTCTCCAGCATTATCGCCATTCCACTCGGTTTATTGGCGGGTTTATTCAGAAATACACGCTTAGATTATGGAATCATGACAATTGCCATTATTGGACTCGCTTTACCTGTTTTTTGGGTGGGCGTAATGGCGGTATTATTACCCAGTGTGTGGGGCCAAGTTTTACCCGTTGATGGAAACTTAAGTTTAATTTATGAAGTACCCGTTGTGACTGGATTTTTGTTAATTGATACATTAATGGTTACCGAACAGTACGAGCTATTTGCATTTATAGACCGTGTTGCACATTTAATTCTGCCTGCATTAGTTTTATCATTTTTCTTAATCACTGAAATTGTACGTTTAACCCGTCATTCCATGACCATGGTGATGCGCAGTAATTATATACAAGCCGCCTATGCAAAAGGTTTTTCTCGAACAAAAATCGTTTTTGCACATGCATTAAAAAATGCACTGCCCCCTATTATTCCGCAATTACGGCTGCAATTAAGCACCATCATATCTTTTGCGATGACCATTGAAATTGTATTTAACTTAAATGGTATTGGAAAATGGTTATTTATTTCATTGAAAACAGGTGATTATTTAGTATTACCTGCTGGTATATTAATTATTAGCGGATTTATTTTATCATTCAGTATTTTCATAGAAATTCTCATGGTTATTATTAGTCCATTAAGACGAGGTTCCTTATATGCTGATAAATAACGGCTTTAATGAAGATAAAATTCAATCACCACTAGGTTATATTTGGTCCATTTTTAAAACCAAAACTATTGCAGTAGTCGCTATGTGGTTAATTATTGTTTTGATTATTGTCTCGCTATTTGCCCCTTGGTTTGTGCCACATTCTCCCTTGGCACAAAACCCAGAGAGCATGTTATTACCTCCGTATTGGGTCGAGGGAGGAGATATTAACCATATTTTGGGAACCGATGATTTAGGTCGAGACTCACTCTCTCGTTTATTTCATGGACTACAACTTACTTTAGGTGGCGCACTACTCATTACGCTATTGGTCGGTATAATTGGAATGCTTATCGGGGCTGCTGCGGCCCTTACAAAAGGTGTTAAAGCAAGTGTTTTACATCACTTGTTAGATGCTTTGTTAGCGATTCCAACATTACTTTCTGCATTAATACTGATCACTATCTTTGGACCAAGTTATACAAACTGTTTGATTGCTATATCTCTTTCATTGTTACCGCAATTCATACGTTCTAGTTTTTTGGCCATTGAACAAGAACTAAGTAAACAATATATTGTTGCGATACAACTAGATGGTGCAACAAAAACACGCTTATTTAGATACGGAATTTTGCCTAATATTTTAGAGCCAACCATTACTATTATTAACCGTTTATTTACCATGGCTATTATCGAAATTGCTACACTAGGTTTTTTAGGTTTTGGTGCTCAATTACCCCAAACTGAATTAGGCTCTATCATCGCCAGTAGTATGGAACTAATTTATCTTTCTCCTTGGTTGGTTACTTTCCCAGGGATTGCTATTTTCACAGTAATTATTATCGTAAATGTACTTTCAGAAGGTTTACGGCACGCAGTACTCGAAGGTGAAGAATAATGGCTTTATTAGATATCAGAAACCTAAGCATTGATATTGATACTGCACAGGGAAAAATTCGCGTTATCGATAAAGCCTCATTAAATATAGTGGATGGTTCAATCCATGGTTTGATTGGTGAGTCAGGGTCAGGTAAAACCCTGATCGCTAAAGCTATATTAGGTTTACATAACAGTAACTGGACGGTTACGGCTGACCGTATGTTTCTAGGCAAGACAGATTTAGCAAAACTCACGCATAAAGAACGACGTCAAATCCTAGGTAAAGAGATTTCAGTTATTTTTCAAGAGCCCAGCTCTTACCTAGATCCAAGTCAAAAAATACGCGTTCAAATTGAATCGGTTTTACCCAAAAAAACTTGGCAACAACGCTTTCGTTTGATATTGACCAAGATTAAAAAAGTAAACGTACAATCACGACGCTTACAAATAAAAGAGTTGTTGCACAAAGTAGGTATTCAGAACGATGTGGCAGTATTAAATTGTTTCCCACACCAACTTTCGGAAGGTGTTTGCCAGAAAGTGATGATTGCTATGGCAATTGCTAATAATCCACGTTTGATTATTGCCGATGAGCCAACCACTGCAATGGAAGCGGTTACCCAATCACAAATATTTCGCTTGCTGTACAAACTTAACCAATTAAATAATACGACTCTGCTTATATTGAGTAATAATTTTGCCAATACTAGTAACATATCCGATTACATGACCTTAGTTTATTGTGGACAAACGGTTGAATCAGGATCTTATAAGCAAATAATGGGCAGTGCAATGCACCCCTATACACAATCGATGTTAAAAACATTGATCAATAATGTGCAATTTAATGAGCATAAAGCGCAACTGTACACATTACCCGGTAATATTCCTTCTTCTAACCAATTACCGATCGGTTGCCGACTGGGGCCTAGATGCCCTAGAGCACAAAAGATATGTGTTGAAAACCCTACTTTAACGACTAAAAAAGGCCATAGTTTCCGATGTCACTATCCAACCAAAGTGAGCTAAATGTGCAGCCGTTATTAAAAGTAACGGATCTGTGTAAAAGCTTTAAACATGCAACGGGTATTCTCAGTAGTCGTGAGCAACTCGCTTTCGGACCTGTCAGCTTTACCCTAGAGCCGGGTCAAACATTGGCTGTGGTTGGTGAAAGTGGATCTGGAAAAAGTGCATTGGTCAGGACGATTGGCGGTATGTTAATAGCAAACTCCGGAGATATATACGTAAAAGGACAGCATCTTAGCTCGCTTAACTCTCAGCAACGTTGTTTGTCTATACGCATGATTTTTCAAGACCCAAGTAGTTCGTTAAACCCTAAAACGACGGTAGGGAAAATACTACATGCACCTTTACAATTAAATACAGATTTAAATGACAAGCAACGCCATCAACAAATTCTGGAAACCTTGAAATTAGTGGGATTATTACCTGATTATTTAGCTTTTTATCCTAATATGCTTTCCAGTGTTCAAAAACACCAAGTGGCTATCGCTCGTGCCATGATCTTAAATCCTGACATTATTATTGCCGATGAAATTTTGTCTACATTAGATATTTCACTGCGATTTAAAATCGTCAACCTATTGCTAAAGATACAAAAGGCAAAAGGGACTAGCTATATTTTTGTTGCGCATAATATGCACTTAGTCAAACACATGAGTGATCAAATCCTAGTATTACATCAGGGAAAAATTATTGAAAAAGGCACAGCTAAAAGCGTTTGCGAGTCGCCACAGGAAGAACAAACAAAATATTTGTTATTAAGTCACCAGCCAGACTACCGAAAGTAGTATTTATTTGATAAAAAATAAACAAAATACCTCTTTTGGTCTATACTCTCCGGTTTAAAGCATTTCTTTGATTCTATATAAAGCAAGTTCTGTTATAGGATCATCGAAATAGTTTAATATCAAAGATAAGAAAATATAATGATCAGTATTTTATTTCATCTTTATAAAAAAATACTAACAGATATTTACCAATTACCAATTACCATTTATTGATACAAATAATTGCTTAATGCGAGGAGCAGGTTAGTGAACGATTATAAAAAAAGCCTTTGGACCTCTACCTTGATCACTTTATTAATCGCCTTGGCGTTAATCATTGCAACCAAAAGTGCGTTTAATACGCTACTACTTGAGCAACAACAGCTTCCTAAAACACGTGCTCAGCTAGCTTTGTTACCCACAATTACGGCTATGGGTGACCTACAAGAAAGCCTCGATATTAGTCAATTTAGTTATATAAAAATTAATAATAATCGTCTTAATAGCCCACTTGTTTATAGTCAAAAAGCAGTGAATCAGCTTTTCAATAATTTACTGCCCACCCCAATTTCTAGTTTTAACAGCGCGACCGAAAATCAAAGCATTCAATATACAAGTATTCATCCTGAACTATTTGAATTATATCAATCAATTATAGTGCTAATTGTCACCGCACTTATTATCACTTTGCTGTTGTATCATATCATTTCATTTAGACTACTAAAAAAAATAGAAAGTGCCTTGGTCAATGAAATTGTTAATGAAAAATCTAAAATAACTCCCTTTAAAAAAGTAACTATCGAACTAGTTGAACAAAGGCGTCTATTTGATTCTGCCCTACACAGTAAAAAAGAAAAGATCTCTCGATTATCAAAACAAATAAATGTTGATGCTTTGACAGGCTTAAATAATCGTCATGTGTTTAGAAAAGAGCTCACTGAATTTTTATCCGATGAAAGAAACCGTAAACATGCCATCCTATCTATCATTAGACTTTTTGAGTTATCAGTGGTTAACATGCACCGTGGATTTCAACAAGGCGATCAATTTGTTATAAACGTTGCAAACATCATTAACGATATTCTTGATAAATATAAAGATAAAGATATACATCTATTTAGGATTTCAGGGTCTGAATTTGCTTTGATTAGCCATGATATGAGTATTGGAGATGCGCAGCAATTCGCCAATGAACTAAAACTAAAGTTTGATCAATATCAGCTACTTAACAACCTTGAAAATGTAGCTTTTAATGGCATGACTTTAATTTCCTCCAATCAATTGCCAGAACATGTTTTAGCACGAGCCGATATTGCACTCGCAAAGGCTCAAACCAGTGGCATTAATGCATGGGCTTTTGAAGAGAATATTGATAACCAAGCGCTGCAAGTGGGTGAGCAGCATTGGCGATCGATTATTACCGATATCATAAATAATCGCTCATTAACTTTTTTACAACAACCTGTTCAAGCCATTCATCGCAATATGAAAGGGTATCAGGAAATATTTACACGTTTTGTCAGTGAGGATAACAATACCATCCCAACTGATACTGTTTTTTCTATGGCACAACGTACTGATACTATTATTAAACTTGAAAAAGTTATTCTTGAAAAGATAATTTATCGCAGTCGTCTTCGCAAAGAACATAACACTAGATGGGGAATTAACCTTAGCTCTTCAGCGATGCACAATAGTAGTTTTATGGTATGGCTAGAGCGATTATTATTAAGAGAACCTGATGTAGCGAGGTCCTTAGTATTTGAAGTTCCGGAAAGTTTATTAGGTCATAACTTGATTGCTAATAAACGTGTTTTCAATATGCTCAAAAGAGCAGGAAGTCGTTCTGCTATTTGCAATTTTGGCAAAGGGATCAGTTCTTTTCGTTTATTTGAAGAGTTAAAACCTGATTACATTAAACTTGACGCAAGTTTAATTGCTAACCTTGAATCAGATAGTGCAAATCAACAATTTATTCGCATGATCATTGATGTTGCACATCGCATGGAGTGCCAAGTTATCGCTGAAGGTATTGAGCACTTAGAACAAAAACAAATTCTTGAAAGCATGTACATCGATGGGGTCCAAGGTTATTTAATAGCCGAACCGGCTCCATTATAGATGCATTAGCAGTACCTTTACTCTTTGCATCTGCGCCCCTCTTTTTATACAATGCGCCTTGTTTTAATACTCCATTAACAAGGCATACCATGACGCAACAACTCACAGAAAAAGATCAATTCAACCTTAAAAAATTAAATAAAGTGTTGCGTAGACAAACCGGACAAGCCATTGCAGATTATAATATGATTGAAGATGGCGATAAAATCATGGTCTGTTTATCAGGTGGAAAAGACAGCTATACCCTACTGGAAATGCTAAGCCAACTTAAAGCAGTTGCACCTATCAACTTTGATATCATTGCGGTCAACCTAGATCAAAAACAACCTGGTTTTCCTGAGCACATATTACCTCAATATCTTGACTCATTAGGTGTTGATTACAAAATAGTAGAACAAGATACTTACAGTATCGTCAAAGATAAGCTACAACCAGGAAAAACCACTTGCAGCCTTTGCTCGCGCTTACGTCGCGGAATTTTATACAAAACCGCAAAAGAACTTGGTGCAACTAAAATAGCTCTTGGACACCACCGTGATGATATGTTGGCCACCATGATGCTTAACTTATTTTTTGCGGGTAAACTCAAGTCAATGCCAGCTAAATTAGTTTCAGACAATGGTGAACACGTCGTTATTCGCCCGCTTGCTTACTGTAAAGAAAAAGATATTGAAGCGTTTGCTGCGCTACAACAATTCCCTATTATTCCTTGTAATTTATGTGGTTCGCAACCTAACTTACAACGTCAATTGACCAAAGATATGCTCAATGATTGGGAACTAAATTATCCAGGTCGTTTGGAAACCATGTTTACTGCTATGCAAAACGTAGTTCCTTCACATCTAGCAGATACTAGCTTATTTGATTTTAAATCCATCACTAAGGATTCCGGTGTGATTGATGGAGGAGATATTGGCTTTGATAAAGAATCATTTAATCAACCATTCAGTGCTCCAATAGCTGAGCAAGTAACACCTGACAATGAGTTTTATAAACAACATCAAGCAGTGCAAATTACAGAGGTCAATTAATCTCGTTACTCAGCTAAATTAAACGCTTTATTGATTTAACCCAATAAAGCGTTGCCTTTAAGTCAACCTAGCCTTGTATTTAGGGCCGATAAGAGATAATTTACGCCCAGAATCAAAGAATGATCTGATTAATGGGAAACTTATTCACGGTCGCCGGCCTATTTAAGAACATTTAGTTTAAATTTTATTTTCAATATCATTTTTCAATATAATTTTTTTCAATTTAACTTTAATATAACTTTCAATATAAAAAACGGAGTCAAACATGAGAACACCTCTTGTAATGGGTAACTGGAAACTAAACGGTACAAAAGAATCAGTAGCGACATTGATCAAAGGTATCGAAAGTGCAGCAAATGCAGCAACTAATGTTGAAGTTGCGGTATGCCCACCAGCAATTTTTATTGAGCAAGTTGCAAACCTAACAGCAGACAGCCGCATTGAATTTGGTGCACAAGATGTGAGCACAAATGTTGCAGGCGCATTCACAGGTGAAACGTCTCCAGTTATGGTTAAAGAGTTTGGCGCAAAATATAGCCTAGTAGGTCACTCGGAGCGTCGCCAATACCACAACGAAACTGATGCAGTCGTTGCAGCTAAATTTGTTGCGATTCAAGAAAATGGTTTAATACCTGTATTATGTATCGGTGAAACACTTGAAGAACGTGAAACTGATAAAACATTTGCTGTTGTTGAAACTCAACTTAAAGCAGTGATTGAAGTTGCCGGTATCGCAGCGTTAGAAAACTCAGTGATCGCTTACGAACCAGTTTGGGCTATCGGCACAGGTAAAGTTGCAACTTCTGAGCAAGCACAAGAAGTTCATGCTCATATCCGTTCTTGGTTAAAAGCACAAAGTGAAGTTGTTGCTGAGAAAGTACAGATCCTTTACGGCGGTAGTGTTAAAGCAAACAGTGCAAAAGAGCTATTTGCTCAAGCAGACATCGATGGTGGTTTAGTAGGTGGTGCAGCACTTATTATTGAAGAATTTGTAGGTATTATCGAAGGCGCTAAATAAGCACTTCCTAGCACAATATTTTAATACTAATAAGGCACTTTGATAGTGCCTTTTTTCATTTTTAGCTTTCCTATCAAATACAACGCAGTAATACTCTTTTTTAACCCATAACAATAATCGGGCGATTACACGGACTAGTATGACTTGCTGTTGAAAATTTTCTACTATTTCATCATCTCAATAAAAAATACTGCACAAGTAAAAAATCTGATGTTATGATGTTGTTAACAATCATTATTCAACGGAGTAAGTTATGAATTCTTCAATTAACACTAAAGCACAAGGTGTTGGAGTTTCAATTAATAAAGTATTAAAGAATACCTATATGCTATTAGGCATGACATTAGCGTTTAGTGCAGTCACTGCAACTATTGCGACAATGGTAGGTATCGGCCCAATGATGTCACTTGTCTTAATGCTAGTTGGATTTGGTCTTTTATTTGTAGTGTCAAAAACAGCGAATTCTAGCAAGGGGATATTCTGGGTATTCATGTTTACCGGTGTGATGGGTGCGTCACTCGGTAATATGCTAAACCATTACCTAACAATGCCAAACGGCCCTGCTTTAATTATGCAAGCACTTGGTACTACTGCAATTATATTCTTTGCATTATCAGCTTACGTATTAACTAGCCGTAAAGATTTCTCATTTATGGGCGGATTTTTAATGGCAGGTATGATTGCTGTAATTGTTGCAATTATTGCTAATATTTTCCTACAGATCCCACTTTTCCAATTAGTGATCAGTAGTGTTGTAGTCATGATCATGTCTGGTTTTATTCTGTTTGATACTAGCCGTATCATTAACGGTGGTGAAACTAACTACATTAGAGCGACTGTTTCTTTATACTTAAACATCTTTAATATCTTTATCCACTTATTAAGCATTCTTGGTATTTTAGACGATTAATGATCAGTCTCCGATAGTATTTTAGATGCTACTTTAGCTTACTAAATTACTGATATATTCTTAAAAGCGCATTTAATAATGCGCTTTTTTTTACTCATTTTTTAACTTTTATAGCGGTTAATACTTTATTGACCGAGATGACGAGCAATAGGATTTTACACAGCAAAAATAGCCTTACTTAAAACATAGGTTGCTCTAAATAATTATTTATGAAAATGGACGAAAGAAAGGTTTATTAAATTATACCTATTACATTAAATAAGTGATCTAAATTTTACGCAGGAAAAATGACTTAGTTTAAGACGTAAATTTAGCTAAATGGTTGTTCCCTTTACGAAATTTACAACGAAAAAATAAGTTATTTTAACAAGTAAAATAGATCAGTTAATTAGTGTGATTGGTATTATTGCCTGATTACTACATATACGGTTAATAGCTACCGTAAAACTGATGTAGGTGGCATATACGGTTAAATGATTAGATATCTAAGCTATATAGGTGAATGTCTAAATAGCTACATTCTTAAATGGGAATGCTGTGGATTAGATGGCCTGTGATCATCATGATTTTCGGCCATCGAGATAAAGTGGCAAGTGGTTAGTGGCTGTAACCTAACTCTTTTGCAGGCTCAATATTACTCGCGGTCCATGCGGGGTATATCGTTGCAACGATACTCATAACAAAAGCAATCAGTGTAATAATGATCACTTGGTCATAGTTAATTTGTGAAGGTAAATAATCAATAAAATAGATATCTCCGGAAATAAACTTTCGCCCCAAGATATTTTCAACAGCACTAAAGAATTGGCTTAAGTTACTCGCTAAATACATACCGAGTAAAGCCCCTAAGAGGCTACCCATGAGGCCATTAAACGCGCCTTGAACTATAAAAATAGCGCGTAGAGACCACTTCCCCATCCCCATTGTTTTTAAAATAGCAATGTCACTGCGCTTTTCATTCACAGCCATCACCAATGTAGACACAATATTAAAACAAGCAACAGCAACCACTAATAATAAAATAACGTACATCAATGATTTAACCATCTGAATATCTTGATATAAGTACCCTTGGCTTGTGATCCAACTTTTAATATACATATACACAGGAATACTGTACGCCACCTCTCGTGAGAGCACCTGTGCCTGTAAGACATCCTCAACTTTAAAGGCAATGCCTGTGGCATGGTTAAGGTTAAGCATTTTTTTAGCCGTGTTGATATGGATAAAACCCAATGTAGTATCAACTTGCCCGCCCATTCTAAAGGTACCCGTTAAAATAAATGTGAACTTGCGTGGCGCTTTAAGTTTCGTTGACCCAATTTGGGGCAATAATAATGACACCGACTGCCCGACCTCAATGCCTAGTTGTTTGGCAACCGGCTCACCTAAAATGAGACTGTTTTCATTTGCGCTTAATAACTCCCAACCTCCTTGTTTAATATACTGCTCTATCGCGGTCACTTGCGTTTCACTTTCAGGCGTTATGGCGCGCATTTGCAACGCTTTCATATTAATATCTTTTTGCAACAGGGCATTCATCACTATGTAAGGGCTTGCACCTAATACACCTTTATGTGCTCTTATTTTAGAAAGAATAGCCGATTCATCTTTAAACTCTCCTTTGACCACCTCTAATTCTGCATGCGGGACCACAGTTAACAATTGATCCCTTAATGCTTTTTCAAAGCCATTCATCGCTGAAAGACCAACAATTAAGACAGCAACACCTAAGATAATGCCAAATATAGAGGCCATTGAAATGAAGGAAACAAACTTATTTTTATGTTTTGCTTTGCTATAACGTAACCCAATAAATAATGGTAAAGGTCTAAACATTACGGAGTGTCCTGTAAAATACCGTTAGCCATGTATAATTGGCGGTGCAATTTATTAGCTAACTGTTGGTCATGTGTCACCACAATAAAAGCGGTACCAAGTTCACTATTTAATTCTCGTAACAACTGATAAACAGACTCTGCACTTTTTGCATCTAAATTTCCGGTAGGCTCGTCTGCCAATACGAGAGAAGGTTTATTAATTAATGCGCGTGCTATTGCAACACGTTGCCTTTCACCGCCAGATAATTCAGCAGGTCGATGTTGAATGCGTTTGCTTAGCCCCACTCGTTCTAATAATGCCGTTGCTTTTTGTTGCGCAACTTTAACTGGCTCACCAGCAATTAATAACGGCATAGCAACATTTTCTAATGCAGTGAACTCTGATAATAAGTGATGAAATTGATAAACAAAACCTAGCTCCTGGTTACGCCACTTAGCTTGTTGCTTTGAAGATAGTTTATGGATGTTATTGTCATTAAAAGTGACCTCTCCAGTAGTCGGTGCATCGAGTGCACCAAGCAAATGCAATAGTGTGCTTTTACCTGAACCAGAAGTACCAACAATCGCGAGTAACTCTCCTTTTTCCACGGTCAAATTAACACCTTGCAACACAGTCGTGGCTAGGCGCCCTTCTTGATAAACTTTACTTAAGTTCTGACAAACTATAATTGAATCATTCATATCTTAATGCCTCGACTGGGCTCACTGTACCGGCTCTATAAGCAGGATATAAAGTGGCTAATAAACTTAACAACATAGCACCAAGCATAATTGATACTATTTGTAATGGTTCGTGTATAACGGGTAAGAGTCGAGTGCCACCGGAAGCATTCGCTAATAAATGTAATCCTAAAAATGACATCACTTCATTAATGTAGGTACTTAATAACAAACCTATACCTGTTCCTAATAATGCACCAAGAATACCACTGAAAGCACCTTGAATAATAAAAATAAGGTTGATCGTAGACGATTGAATACCTAGGGTTTTTAATATGGCGACTTCGGCACTTTTATCCGTTACCACCATCACCGATGACGATAAAATATTAAATGCAGCGACCGCGATAATTAAACACAATAATAACCAAATCATGTTCCTTTCCATTTTAACTGCAGCAAATAGTTCACCATGTGTACTGCGCCAATCTAATAATATTTCATCTTTTTCCAGTACAGGAGGATGCCAATCTTCAACAGCAAAGGGTTCGGTAAAATAAAAACGCAGATCCGTCACTTGATCTTTTTGAATTCGAATTAAACGCGCCGCATCTTGGACATGCATTAAGACCAGATATTTATCAACGTCAGAGCCTACATCAAATAAACCAACCACGGTAAAATTACGCTGGCTAGGAACTTGTCCTATTGGCGTGTAACGAGCCCCTCTGGTGGAAATAACACGTACTTTATCACCAATACCCACATTTAATTGCTTTGCTAATTGGTCGCCAATAATGATGTTATACTCACTAGGTTTCAACAGTTCAAGGCCACCCATAAAGATATTATCTTTGACTATTTTACTGTTATATTTTTGCGGATAGATTCCTTCTAACTTAACACCTTGTAAAGCCGTTGTACTTTGCAATATCGCTTCAGCATTAATCATCGGCTCAATAGCAATGACTAATGGATCTTCAGGAATAACATCAACACGTTGTTGCCAATGATCAATGGTTAATGCTTGATTACTAAGTTTCGCCTGTGGGATCGCGCCAAGAATACGTTGTTTTAATTCTCCTTCGAAACCATTCATGACTGACAACACGGTGACTAATGCTAATACGCCTAAAATAATGCCACCGGTTGAAAATATTGAAACAAACGATACAAATTGATTATTACGTTTAGATTTTGTATACCGTAAACCGATAAATACACTTAAAGGATAAAACATAATTGCCTTTTAATAGTTGTTTATGATGACACACTTATAATTAAAACGGGGATAAGTAAAGTGAGTCAATGCCGTACTGTGTACGGGTTTTTAAGTTAAATTATCTAGCAATAATTTGTAATTGCTAGACTGATTGCCTTTCATAAGGTAAAGCTATCGGCAATCTAGATAACATTGCTAACAAGATAACATTACGAACAAGATATTTAATAGATAACTGCGATCTCTGTAACCAGAATTAAGGTTAAATATAGACATATCCCATTGATTACATTTTAATAGTCGCCATTCTAATGTATCTTTATTCGCTAAGACAGACAAAACTCTTACAAAATATACCGTTCAGACTTCAAGGTATAAAGTCAGCATGGCAAACTAGCGCCAACTTGATAGGCATAAAATTGAGTTTTCGAGAGATTAACTAGGTTAACCCTCTCTCGATAGAATAATTAAGAAACATCATTCTTTGATAGTTATTCTACATAGCGATTTTATAACAACTTGGATTAGTATTATTTTCCTTGCCCAGACTGGCTCGAATTCAAATGCCAATTCAATGTTGTAATAATAAAAAGGGAATACCATTATCTTATATTACGCTCGTGCCTGCCAAAGCATCTTGAGGTAAGATGGGTATAATTTCACTCACACTCAATAATGACTTGGTTAGCAGACATGGATAATAACGAATATTTTTTAGTGCAACACACACTCTCTATTAACTTGCACCCTGTTAATGAAACTCAGTTACCCATTGACCAAAATGCCTTTGAAGAAGAGATACCAGGTCCATTTAGAATGGCCAGTGATCTCGCTCAAGCAGATGTGAGTATGCTAGCCCCTTTAAAACTCAATAGTGAAAATACGCAAGCACTTTGGCATTTTTTACAGGCCCAAAATCAAAAAATAAACACCCTATTAAGTTATGTATTAACACAGCAGGATGAACAACAGGCGCGTCATCAAAGCCTTAAATTCAGTGCAGGTAGTCTCATTATTGCAGGCAATGACAAATGGGCTGTGGGTGACAATGTCAGGTTAAAAATATTTTTACCTGAAGAATCTGCTGCCATATACTGTTATGCCTGTGTTTCGGATAGCTCTGAAAGTGAATGTGTTTTTACCTACACCTTTATTCGAGAACAAGATCGAGAGTTATTAATTAGAGCCAGCTTACACGTGCAATCACAACAACTTAAAAATCGAGCAAAACAGCGTGAATTAAATAGTTAATAACTGAAAATAGTCATTAAGAATCTGTTTAATAACGCAACAATCATCAGAAAAAATAATAAAGAAAAATCAATAATATGAAAAATTTACTCGAGATACCGCCTTTAAAATCATCTACTGATACACAACAATTTGGCAATTTAGTAGGCAGTAGCCAAAGTTTTGTCATTAATCAATGTGCTCAAGCGAACCCACAAAAATCTCCTTTAGTTGTGATCGTTAATGACACACCGAGTGCTATTAAGTTACACCAAGAATTACTTTATTTTGCAGAAAAAAAATACGACGTAAATTTATTTCCTGATTGGGAAACGTTGCCCTATGACCATTTTTCACCACATCAAGACATTATATCCACACGTATAGAAACCTTATATCAATTACCATCCATGAAAGATGGCATATTAATCGTTCCGATCACGACGTTATTATTAAGATTAGCGCCACCCAGTTATTTAAAACAACACACTTTAGTGGTTAAAACTGCACAAAAACTAGAGTTACAATTACTTCGCGAGCAATTACAAGAAGCGGGTTATTATGCAGTTGATCAAGTAAGAGAACATGGTGAGTTTTGTGCTCGAGGCTCTTTGTTAGACGTTTATCCGATGGCCAGTGACACGCCTTATCGTATTGATTTTTTTGATGACGAAGTTGATTCGATACGCCCGTTTGATACAGAAACGCAACGCTCGCTGCCCACTATTAAACAGATAAAATTATTGCCTGCGCATGAATTTGCAACGGATAAAGAAGCAATCAGCCAGTTTAAATCGGCCTATAGCGATAAGTTTCCAGCAAAGATATGTACTAGTGCCGATTCTATCTACCAACAAATTTCGCAAACCAATTTGCCCGCCGGGATCGAGTATTATTTACCGTTATTTTTTAATGAAACAGCCACTTTATTTGATTATTTTCCTAAACAAACACGTTTATGTGTTGTCGGAGATATACAAAAAGCGATGGATGATTTTTGGAAAACCATTGCACATCGTTTTGAAGAACGCGGAGTAGATTTACTACGTCCATTATTGCAGCCAATTGAGCTATACCTTCGCCAAGAGCAATGCTTTCAACAGATCAATGCTTTTCCTAAATATCAATTACAGCCAACCTCATTTGCATTACCGAAAGCAGGGAAAACCAATCTGCCTTTCACCACGTTACCGGATATTAAAATTCACCATAAAGCCAAAGCACCACTGGCAAACATTGAACAGTTTATTAAACAGTTTGCCGGTAAGGTCGTATTAAGTGTTGAATCATCAGGACGAAAAGAAGCTTTATTAGAACTATTACACCCGCTCAAGCTTGCTATTAAATCAGTCTCAAGCATCTCCGAATGCATCAAAAGTAAAAGCAAAGTCTTCATCACAGTCAGTCGCGTTGAACATAGCTTTTTAATCATAGACAGTGAATTTGCATTTATTACTGAAACGGAATTACTTGGTAATAAAATAACCCAACGTAGGCGTCAAAACCAAGATAAACAAAATGAAGAAAACTCTGAACATATAGTACGTAATTTAGCAGAGTTAGAAGTAGGCCAACCTGTTGTGCATATTGACCATGGTGTTGCACGTTATTTGGGCCTTCAAACCATTGAAGTGGCAGGTAATGTTAATGAGTTTGTGACCCTTGAATATTTACGTGGAGACAAACTTTATGTACCGGTTACTTCATTGCATTTAATCGGGCGTTATAGCGGTAGTGATGTAGAAACAGCGCCTATAAGTAAATTAGGTAACGATACTTGGGCCAAAGCGAAAAAACGTGCAGCTGAAAAAGTACGTGACGTCGCCGCTGAATTATTAGAAATTTACGCTCAACGTGCAGCAAAAAAAGGTTACAAATACCAATTAAATAAAGCTAATTATGCGGCCTTCAGTGATGATTTCCCCTTTGAAGAAACCCATGACCAAGCACTGTCCATCAATGCTGTTATATCGGATATGTGTTCATCGCAACCCATGGATAGGCTAGTCTGTGGTGATGTAGGTTTTGGTAAAACTGAAGTAGCAATGCGCGCGGCATTCATGGCAACGGACAATGCGAGACAAGTGGCTTTATTAGTCCCCACCACCCTACTTGCGCAACAGCATTTCGAAAATTTCCGAGATAGATTCGCTAATTGGCCAGTAAGAGTCGAAGTATTATCTCGCTTTAAAACAGCTAAAGAACAAAAACAAATTTTACAAGAAGCTGCCGATGGTAAAATCGATATATTAATAGGTACCCATAAGCTATTGAGTGATGGCATTAAGTTTGCTGACCTAGGGTTATTAATTATCGATGAAGAACATCGCTTTGGCGTCCGCCAAAAAGAAAAGATTAAACGACTACGTGCACAAATCGATATTCTCACCCTGACCGCAACGCCGATCCCGCGTACTTTAAATATGTCCATGAATGGCATGCGTGATTTGTCGATTATCGCGTCACCACCAGCGAAACGATTAGCAGTAAAAACATTCGTGCAGCAACGCAGCGATCAGACGATCAGTGATGCTATCACACGTGAAATTATGCGCGGTGGTCAAGTGTACTTTTTACACAATAATGTAGAAACCATCGCCAAAGCCACAGCTGATTTACAACAGTTATTACCACAAGCTAGAATTTCAACGGCGCACGGTCAAATGAACGAGCAACAACTTGAGCGAGTGATGTCAGATTTTTACCATCAACGCCAAAATGTATTAGTGTGTACCACTATTATCGAAACAGGTATCGATATTCCAACGGCAAATACGATCATTATAAACCGTGCAGATCACTTAGGTTTAGCGCAATTACACCAATTACGTGGTCGTGTAGGTCGTTCACATCATCAAGCTTACGCCTATTTATTAACCCCAACGCCAAAATTAATGACCAAAGATGCAAAAAAACGTTTACAGGCAATTGGTTCATTAGATACGTTAGGAGCAGGATTCACACTAGCAACACACGATTTAGAAATACGTGGTGCAGGTGAGTTATTAGGTGATGAGCAATCCGGACAAATTACCAGTATTGGTTTTAACTTGTATATGGACATGCTTAATCAAGCAGTAGAAGCTTTACGTAATGGACAAGAACCTAGCTTAGAGCACCTATTAGCGACACAAGCAGAAGTAGAACTGCGTATACCTGCGCTCATTCCAGATGATTATATTGCCGATGTGAATACACGTTTATCGTTATATAAACGCATTGCCAATAGTAAGAATAATAATGAATTAAATGAAATCCAAGTTGAACTTATTGACCGATTTGGCTTATTACCAGATGCGACTAAAAACTTAATAGCAGTCACCTCCATTAAGCAACGTTGTTCAAAACTTGGCATTGCAAGAATTGAAGCACATGCACTTGGTGGTGCTGTTACGTTTACCGAGCATACCAAAGTGGATCCAATGTTTCTTGTTTCACTACTGCAAACACAATCAAATACCTTTAAACTAGACGGACCCAGTAAATTAAAATTCACAATGTCGCTAGAAAGTAGTGCAGAACGCATAAATTGGTTGAAACAATTACTTGATAGCTTTAAATTACACCTTGTCAAATAAATCTCATAAAAGGACAACCTTTTGAATTTTCGCTCTACTTTATTATTAGTCGTCGCATCACTATGTTCACTTAACATACAAGCAGCTAGTGGCCGCTGGTTTGATGTTGAAATACTCGTTTTTAAACGTAATGTTGACGTTCAAAAACTCAGTGAGCAATTAGATCAAAATAATGTTTACTTAAAAAAACGAGATCGCCTTGAGGTGTTAAAAGCTAAACAAGCAACAAACTGCTTGGGTGATAACCCGTGTTTACATGAACAAAACCCAGTTCAAATTACAGATGCAGAAATGGTCAATGGCGGGCATCGATTACAGCGATTGAGCAGTAATCATCTTAGACTTAAAGCACATTTGAATAGACTTAAAAACCATCAATTATTTAAGCCCTTATTGCATGTTGCATGGCGTATGCCAGTACAAAGTAAACAAAACGCAGTGCCTATTCACCTTTTTGCTGGTGAGAACTATGCATTAGATATCTATAAAGAAGAAATCATTGCGCAAAAAAGACAAGAAGCGACAAACGCAGCAAAAGCACAACTTAATAAGCCCCAGCAAACAGATCCTCTTCTCATTGCAGCAACTGATAAATTAGATGTATTGGATGAGTTACAAAAAGATAATGCGATGAGGGACTTATATGAAATAGATGGCAATTTCTTGCTATATGTTCAACGTTACTTAGAAATTGAGAGCCAATTAATTGTGCGTACCGAAACGCAAAAAGAAGTGTCATCTTCAACATCTGTATTAGCCAACCCACAATTGGAAACGGATATTTCTGGTACAGCGGATGACGCCGTTCAAGTTGTAAATCAGGCAGTGCCACAACAACGTGTTAAAACAAAAACGGTGGTGACCGAAGCCTTATTTGACCAAACTAGACGTTTACGCAGCGGTGAAATTCATTACTTAGACCACCCTCTTTTTGGCATGATTGTACAAATTCGAAAAATTAGATAACCCCAATACTGAAGGGTAAAATAAAAAAGGAAGCTAATTAGCTTCCTTTTTTATACTCAATGATGCCTATTTAATTAACTGAGAATTTATAACGTCCTACCTTCCCATAATTGTTTGGCTTTTTGTAATGCATCATCTTGAGAAGAGTCAGGCTGCATCTGCTTCAAAACCATTGCAATAGTGGTGATCACTGCAGCATCGCCATAGGCATCATCAATCTCTTTATTCCATACTTTTAATAGATACTGTGCAGATACCTCAGTATGCGCACCGGTGAAATCTTCTAAATAAGTAG
This sequence comes from Psychromonas sp. SR45-3, assembly GCF_014163575.1. Taxonomy (NCBI): domain Bacteria; kingdom Pseudomonadati; phylum Pseudomonadota; class Gammaproteobacteria; order Alteromonadales; family Psychromonadaceae; genus Psychromonas; species Psychromonas sp. SR45-3. The sequence continues at coordinate 5,607 of NZ_JACJDP010000025.1, read as the reverse complement.
GCCAATCTTGTTCAATATATTGTGCTTTACCATCGACTTGAATAACACCACAAGCAAGCGTTGAAACACGAGGATTAACCTCACTTTCTCCGCCTTCACCTTTAAAGGCTATAATACTATGCTCATTATTTAACAGCGCAGCTTGTGCATGTATTTTTTCGTAACTTTTATGAAATACACCATGAATACTATAGGGAGCATTACTTGGGTTAACACTACGCGCCACCGTATTAAGAGGAGTACGCAAACCAACTTGCTCTCTTAATGCTAATAACTCAATTAATTCAGGGCAATAGGCAGATAAAGGAACATAGACTAAGGAGTCATTTTGCAAAGCCAGTTGTGCCATTTCAGGTGTATCTGCAATAGTGATATTCAAAACAGGACAAGCGGACTCAACTTGATATTTCACCAAGTCAACGCTCATATGTCCATGTAATAAAATCTTAACACCATTAGCGGCTAATACTTTTGCCGCTAGCAATAACCAAGGTGGCTGTCTTTTTTTACCAGCAAAACATGGCCAATCCAGATCCGCGGATAACCCCTGCCATGCACATGGCACTTTTTTACGTAACGCGGCAATATAACCCGCAGCTTCTTCAGGGGTTTCACAGCGGACACGTTGTAACATTAACAATACGGCTAATTGTAATAAACTTGCCCTACCTTCTAAATAATCAGTCAATGCTTGTTGTGCTTCATCCATCGTTAATGAACGACGCCCTTTTTCACCACGACCGGTTAATTTTATATATTCGCTAAACATTATGATCCTTTTTAATCTATGGCCGTATAACCAAAACTAAGTTTAAACAATAACTAAAAATGCTCTTTTCAGGATAAGCAAAACACTCACTGCACTGTATGGTAATTAATATAACGTTATGAATATAACGTTATGAATTTAACTACAGGAACACTTTCATTATCTAGAATTTAGGTTAAATATATCGATGTAGTTGCGATACCAAACAATCAACAACCGCAACAGGATTAGATAACATTAATTTTTCTCGTCCATGTACACCGTAACTCACACCTAAACTTTTAACACCTGCATTAGCAGCCATATCTAAGTCGTAACTCGAGTCACCTATCATTAATGCTTGTGATGGGCTGAAATCCAATTGTTTTAATAATGAATGAATCATTAAAGGATCGGGTTTTGAGTTCGATTCATCGGCACATATCGTTGCAGCGAATAAATGTTCAGTATTTGTCTTTTGCATTATGCGGTTAAGGCCATTACGTCCCTTTCCAGTCGCAACCGCAAGAATATACCCCTGTGCTTTCAGGTTAGTTAATAATTCTGCGATTCCGTCATAAAAAGGAGTATCTATATGATGCATTGTATTATATTGCTCTCGATAAGCCTCAACCAGTAATTCTTGCTGTGTTAACAATAACGAGGGAAACAACTGCTGCATTGCTTTTAGTAAGCTTAAACCAATAATATTCTTAACTGCCTGTTCAGTAGGTGCAATTTGTTGCTGATTTTTTGCAGCTTGTTGCATGCACAAGACTATTTTGTCGATGGAATCCATTAAGGTACCATCCCAGTCAAAAATAATTAATGGATGTTTCATATTAGCTTCGCTGTAATTTACCTAATAATTCCTCTAAACGCGGGCAAAGAGGCGCACTCACGGTCATCCGTTTTTCTAACACAGGGTGAAAGAAAGTAATATGTGCCGCATGTAAAAAGAGTCTGTTTAACCCTAAATCTTTCATCAAACTATCGAACTGCTTATCACCATAGCGCTCATCACAGGCAATATTATGACCTTTACATGCACTATGTACACGTATTTGATGGGTTCTTCCTGTCACCGGGCTGGCTTCAATCAAGGTTGCACCTTCATAACGTTGAATAATTTTAAAATGTGTTTCTGAGGCTTTACCCAGTGGGCTAACTTTGACCACTGAATCTTGTGCATTTTTTAATAATGGCTCGCGTACTAGGCGGTCTTTTTTATCCCACTGCCCTTTAACTAAAGCAAAGTACTGTTTTTTCATTGTTTTTTGACGAAGCTGCTCGTGTAGCGCACGTAACATACTGCGTTTTTTGGCGATTAATAAGCAACCCGAAGTTGCTTTATCCAAACGGTGCACCAATTCTAAAAAGCGAGCATCAGGTCTTAAGGCGCGTAATCCTTCGATGGCACCAAAATCTAGACCACTGCCACCATGAACCGCAAGTCCAGAAGGTTTATTGAGTATGATTAAACCATCATCTTCATAAACAATCTCTGACTCTAGATTTTTAATGCTGTTAAGTTTAGGGGACGGTAACGCATTTTCCGGATCTACTTTTACTGGTGGGATACGAACACTATCGCCTACCTGTAGTTTATAATCGGGTTTGATGCGTTTTTTATTAACACGAACTTCTCCCTTGCGTACAATTCTATAGATCATGCTCTTAGGCACGCCCTTAAGATGTAAGCGAAGAAAGTTATCGATACGTTGTTGTGCATTTTCTTGAGCAATGTCAATAATGCGTACTGAGTGATTTATCTGTTCCATTCGTTAAGTTTATCACGCCTAATCACATAATATGTAAAAACTTTGTTGCTTGTAAGTAGATATAAATGCGACAATAACAAAGTTAATGCCTCGTGATTTTAGGATTTTAAAAGCGCTAGTAGGCATAGCATTTTACGAAAGCAAATCAAATGATTAGAATGTAACGCTGCAGTGTTAAATTATTTTTGATTTAACACTTTTTTGTATCCGCTTTGTAACGCACCTCAGAATACTTCCAGTCGAGAGATTGTATAACCAGACATGAGGTCAAGCATGCAAAAACAGTTAGTACATATAAAAATAACGAAAAAAATAAAACAAGAGTTCACAAATGAAAAGAATGTTAATCAACGCAACTCAAGCAGAAGAGTTACGTGTCGCCCTCGTTGACGGGCAAAAACTGTACGATCTTGATATCGAAAGTCCAGGTCACGAACAAAAGAAAGCAAACATTTATAAAGGTAAAATCACACGTGTTGAAGCAAGTTTAGAAGCAGCATTTGTAGACTACGGCGCTGACCGCCATGGTTTTTTACCACTTAAAGAAATTGCTCGAAACTACTTTCCAGAAGGATATTCATTCAAAGGCCGCCCTAACATCAAAGATGTTATTAAAGAAGGCCAAGAAGTTATTATTCAAATCGAAAAAGAAGAACGTGGTAATAAAGGTGCAGCACTCACTACCTTTATTAGTTTAGCAGGTAGCTATTTAGTTCTAATGCCAAATAACCCTAGAGCTGGCGGAATTTCACGTCGCATAGAAGGTGATGAGCGTACTGAATTAAAAGCAGCATTATCTGACCTTAAATTACCAAATGGTATGGGTTTGATTGTCCGCACTGCAGGCGTAGGTAAATCGGCTGAGGAATTAGAATGGGATTTAAACGTTCTGGTTAATCACTGGCAGGCCATCGACCAAGCTTCTAAAACTAAAGCAGCTCCTTTTTTAATCCATCGTGAAAGTAACGTTATTGTTCGTTCTATTCGTGATTATCTTCGCCGTGATATTGGCGAGATTGTGATTGACCATGCTAAGACTTTTGAATTAGCAAAAAATCATATTGAAATGATCCGTCCTGATTACGTTAATCGCCTTAAACTATATCAAGGTGAGATCCCTCTCTTTACACATTACCAAGTTGAAAGCCAAATTGAATCAGCTTTCCAACGTGAAGTTCGTTTACCTTCTGGTGGCTCAATTGTTATTGACCCAACTGAAGCACTAACTTCTATCGATATCAACTCTGCGCGTGCAACACGTGGTGGCGATATCGAAGAAACGGCGTTTAATACCAACTTAGAAGCCGCTGAAGAAATTGCTCGTCAATTACGTTTACGTGACCTGGGTGGTTTAGTGGTGATCGATTTCATCGATATGACACCTGCTCGCCATCAACGTGAAGTTGAAAACAGAATGCGTGAATCTGTACGTCAAGATAGAGCGCGAATTCAATTAGGTCGTATTTCACGTTTTGGTCTAATGGAAATGTCTCGTCAACGTATTCGTCCTTCTTTAGGTGAATCTGCATCGCGTGTTTGTCCACGCTGTCATGGCCAAGGTACAATTCGTGATAATGACTCTTTATCACTTGCAATCCTACGTTTGATTGAAGAGGAAGGTCTTAAAGAAAATACGGCTCAAATTCAGGCACGTGTACCGGTTGCCGTAGCTGCTTATTTATTAAATGAAAAACGAAAATCAGTTGCTAAAATCGAAAATCGTCATAATTGTGAAGTTTACATCATACCTGACGCAAATCTGCTGACGCCTCATTTTGAAGTGAAGCGTACGCGTAAAGACGGTAAAGAAGACATCAATTACGATGCACTTGAAAAACAGCATACAGTCTACATTCCTAATATCGCTCAGATAGAAAGTAATGAAATTGAGGAACCTTTATTAACTGGCTTTAGTGCGCCAAATAAAGAAACTGCAGCTGTTGAGACTAAAGTTGCTCCACAAGCTGTGGTTGCTCCGACGACTTCTATATTCACTAAAATAGTGCAATCTATTGCAAAATTCTTCAGTGATGATTCAAAAAAAGAAGCAGAAGTAAAACCAGAGACGTCTCCTCAACCGGAAGAGAAAAAAGAGCAACCTCGTAATACGCGTAACCCACGTAATACTAAAGGTAATCAGAATCGTACCCGTAACCCTCGTAACGACCGCACTGATCGTAACGATAAAACAACGGATAATAGTACTGAACGCCGCAGTAATCGTAAGTCGCCAGATCGCAAAGCAACACAGCAGACTAAAAAATACGAAAGCGAAGCAAAACCGGTTCAAGAGAACAACGACAAAGATAATAACCAAGAAGTTATCGTCGCACGCCGTAAGCGCCGTAACATGCGTAAAAAAGTTCGTGTTCAACAGCCTGAAAATACGGTCGAGACCAACAAGGTAGAAAGCGCAGATATTGCTGATGCAAAAGTTGAAACAAATCATCAACCAGCAGCAGTAGAAACGAAAAAACCGAAAGCTAAGGTTAAAAAATCTCCTGAAGAAACTAAGCAAACTCAAGTAACAGAAACACCTGCTGCTAATGATGCTAAAGACTCAAAAGAGAACGAAACTTCAGAGCAAGCTAATCAAGAAGCTCATACGCCTGTTACTATTCCTAGCCGTCGCTCACGTTACTTGCGTAACAATGGACAACGTAATAACAAACGTAACCAAGAGAATGCAGATGAAGTAGCAGTAACCAGTCGCTACCCTGAATCAGACGATCAAGCAGTTGAAGAAAATTCAGTACAAGCTACTGTTCCTGTTGCCGAAAATGTTAATAACATTGCGGATAAGCAAGCACCTCAACAGGAAGCTGAACAACTACAAAAAAGTATTCAACAAGTGCCTGTAACAGCCGCTGAAAAGATCTTACCGATTGCAAAAAAATCTGCAGCTGTTAAATCAGAAATAGCTGAGCAGTTAGCAACAACGCCTAGCGAACAGCCAGTAGTTGAAAAAACCGATGCCGTTGATACTGTAGAAGTTGAAACTGCAAAGGTTGAAGCTCCTAAAGCTGAGGAAACTAACGTTGATGAAACTAAGGTTGAAGCAACTAAGGTTGATGAAAC
>NZ_JACJDP010000024.1:0-62264 GCF_014163575.1 Psychromonas sp. SR45-3 | reverse complement strand
AAAGGCTAAGAATCACTTCTTAGCCTTTTTTTTAAATTTTTTATTCTTTATTTTTTATTTTTTAAAACAACTGCGCATTTTCAATTTATAATGACGCAAAACATTATCCTAATATATTGAGCTGTTATTATTAGCCAATTTTTAATTATACCCTTTTGGAGAAATATCATGAAAGTAGTTGAAGTAAAACATCCTCTTATCCAACATAAATTAGGTTTATTACGTGAAGCGGATATTAGTACCAAACGTTTTCGTGAGTTAGCGCGTGAAGTTGCCAGTTTATTAACCTATGAAGCGACTAAAGACTTAGAGCTAGAAACAGTGACAATCCAAGGTTGGGAAGGTGAGTTAGAAGTTCAACAAATTGCCGGTAAAAAAGTCACTGTTGTGCCTATCTTACGTGCGGGTTTAGGTATGATGGATGGTGTTTTAGATTATATCCCAAGTGCAAAAGTCAGTGTGGTGGGTATTTATCGAGATGAGGAAACATTAGAGCCTGTTCCTTATTTCCAAAAATTAGTGAGCCAAATTGACCAACGTTTAGCATTAGTCGTTGACCCAATGCTAGCAACAGGCGGTTCAATGATATCAACATTAGACCTGATTAAAGAAAGCGGTTGTACCAATATTAAGGTCCTAATTTTAGTGGCTGCGCCTGAAGGTTTAAAAGCACTAGAAGCCGCACACCCAGATATCGAAGTTTATACGGCTTCTATCGATTCACATTTGAATGATAGTGGTTATATCGTCCCTGGTTTAGGTGATGCAGGTGACAAAATATTTGGTACTAAATAAAGACTAAACAGTCACTTTCAAGCATGTAGAGCATGTTTACTTAACATTTTTATTGATGAAAATATTTAAGTCAACGTGCTCATAAAAGTAAGCTTTACGATTTCAAATTATTAAAGGGAATTATTCATGTCTGACATCGCCTCAGAAGAACAATCCAAACAACCTGAGCAAGATATTACTGCCAATCTTAACGTATTTCAGCAACTACTTGCTGGTTCTCAAATGTTATTTGTTGCCTTTGGTGCATTGGTTTTAATGCCATTGATCACTGGGTTAGATCCTAATGTCGCGTTATTTACTGCGGGCATTGGAACACTCTTGTTTCAATTGGTAACAAAAGGACAGGTTCCAATCTTCTTAGCCTCTTCTTTTGCATTTATTGCACCTATTGCTTATGGCGTTCAAACTTGGGGTATTCCAGCGACTATGTCTGGTTTATTTGCCGCAGGTGTTGTTTACATGCTGATGTCTTATGCAGTAAAACTTAAAGGTGTTGATTTTATTCATCGATTATTACCGCCAGTGGTAGTTGGCCCTGTGATCATGGTGATTGGTCTTGGCCTGGCCCCTGTTGCTGTTAATATGGCGTTGGGTAAAACGGGTGATGCAAGTATGGTATTGATTGAACAAAATACCGCGATGATTATCTCTTTTGCTTCTTTAATTACCACGCTATTAGTATCAACCTTAGCAAGAGGGATCTTTAAATTAGTCCCTATTTTCTGTGGTGTAATTGTTGGTTATTTATTATCACTATTTTTTGGTATTCTTGACTTCAGTGCCATTTCAGAAGCTGCTTGGTTAAGTATTCCTCAGTTCGTTACACCCGAGTGGAATTGGCATGCAGTGTTATTCATGATCCCAGTCGCAATAGCGCCAGCCGTTGAACATGTGGGTGATATTCTCGCTATTAGCAACGTCACCGGTAAAGACTATCTTAAAAAACCAGGATTACATCGTACTTTGTTTGGTGATGGTATTGCGACCAGTGCCGCTTCGTTGTTTGGCGGTCCTCCTAATACTACTTATTCAGAAGTGACTGGCGCGGTTATGCTAACACGTAACTTTAATCCAAAAATAATGATGTGGGCAGCAGTCATTGCCATCTTATTAGCCTTTGTTGGTAAATTTGGTGCTGTATTACAAACCATACCTGGTGCAGTCATGGGCGGCATCATGATGTTGTTATTTGGTACGATCGCTTCTGTGGGTTTAAATACAATGATCCGCCATCGCGTTGATCTCTCACAGCCACGTAATATGTGTATTGTTTCAGTGACCTTAGTGTTTGGTATTGGCGGTATGGCATTGGGTATTGGTTCCTTCAGCCTACAAGGTGTGAGCCTTTGCGGTATAGTCGCCATTTTACTGAATTTGTTATTACCTCGTCATCGAGCGTAGTTTTAAATGGTTTCAGTATCCATGCTTTGAAGTATTTTCACGTACTATTCACACGTAATAGCATACAATATGACATCTAAAAAGAGGCTGAGTATCAGCCTCTTTTTTTGCCCTGTTTTTTTCCTTTAAATAGAACACTATGCTTTGTTTTTAATTACTTTTATTAAGCGGTAACGTTTACGTTGAAACTATCCTAAAATAGCAACATGACAGAATCTTCTATTACCTCTCTATCCGGTTTAATTCTATCGCGTCAACAAGTTGAGACGGCGAATGGTGTCGATCTTATTTTTTGGTTAAGCACCGAACGTGGTCCTTGCCGACTTGTGGTGCCACAACAACGTTATGTATTTCTGATTGAACAGGATCAACTTGAGCAAGCTGAACAAGTTTGGAAACAAGAAAACTGTCAGCCTAATTTTATTCGTCCGCTTGATATTAAAACCTTTAATGGCAAAAAAGTGTGTGCTATTTACACCGTTAAACAACAACTTCATAAATGGTGCCAATTAGCATTAATGCAACAAAATATTGCCACCTATGAAGGAGATATTAAACTCAGCGATCGATTTTTAATGGAGCGTTTCATCTATGGTTTGGTGAAAGTTTCTGGTCAAATTGAATGGTTAGGAAAGTATTGGTCTTGTCAGCAAGCAACGGTATCTAGTGAAATTAATCCCGATGTTATCAGTGCCAATGCAACCTTAAATATGGTGTCACTTGATGTCGAATGTAGCCCCCAAAGTGAGCTGTATAGTATTGCATTGAGCATGCATAATGTAGGCGACAAAAAGCAAGCACACCATACGGTATTGATGATAGGAAGGCCTCAAGCTGCTAATGATATTAATATCATTTGGGTTAAAGATGAACGGTCATTATTATTGCAATTAATTACTTGGTTTGATCAATATGATCCCGATGCGATCATTGGCTGGGCAGTTGCTAACTTTGATATGCGTTTATTAGCGCAACGTGCTCAAATTCTTAATGTCCCGTTAACCATTGGCCGAGATGGTAGTGCATTAAAATGGTTAACCCATAGAGATGATCCCGATAGTGGCTCAGTCATACTGAACGGGCGTGTGGTGTTAGACGGTATCGACGCATTAAAGAATGCCAGTCTACATTTTGAAAGCTATAGCTTGGAGTTTGTCAGTCAGAGTTTATTCGGTGAAGGTAAGTTAATTGAAACCAATAGTGACAAAGGGCTAGAGATTAAACGCCAATTTGAGCAAGAGCCCGTTACACTTGCACGTTATAACTTGCAGGACTGTTTATTAGTTGAACGCATTTTTGAAGACAAACAACTCGCAGAATATACGATCCAGCGAGCACGATTAACAGGACTTGCTTTGGATAGAAGGGGGGCGTCAGTTGCCGCCTTTACTAATCTATATTTACCATTATTACATCGTAGTGGTTATATCGCGCCCAATCTAGGAGATGTTCAAGCACAACACTCTCCCGGTGGATTTGTGATGGATTCGATCCCTGGGTTATATGAATGGGTGCTAGTACTCGATTTTAAATCGCTTTATCCAAATATCATTCGTAGCTTTAAAATTGACCCAATGGGCATGATTGAAGGTTTATTAGCTCCTGAAGAAGAAACAATTCCTGGATTTAGAGGGGCAAGGTTTAGTCGAACTGAACATCATCTGCCTAGTTTATTAAACACATTAACCAGTGCGCGAGAACAAGCTAAAAAAGAAAAAAATAATGCGTTTCAACATGCCATAAAAATTATTATGAACAGTATGTATGGGGTATTAGGATCTGCAGGTTGTCGGTTTCATGATACGCGCTTAGCGAGTTCAATCACCTTGCGTGGACATCAAATTATGCAACAAACTGCGCGTTTTATTGAAAACAAAGGGCAAAAAGTCATCTATGGCGATACTGACTCCACTTTTGTCTACCTCAAAGATTGCAAAAATTTACAGCAAGCGAATCAAATTGGCCAACAACTCGCGTTGGATATCAATCAGTATTGGGCTGATTTATTACGTCTGGACTTTAATCTTGATTGCTTTTTAGAGATAGAATTTGAAACGGCTTTTTCTAAGTTTTTTATGCCTACCCTACGCGGCCAAGATACAGGTTCTAAAAAGCGTTATGCAGGGTTAACCGCCACTGAAAGTGGTGAAAAAATGGTATTTAAAGGGTTGGAAACCGTGCGCTCAGATTGGACTGAATTAGCGCAAACGTTTCAAAAAACGTTATATCAAAAGATATTTGCCGAGTTACCTGTTGAAGCATATATCACTGATACCATTGAGCAACTAAAACAAGGTTTGTTGGATGATAAGCTTGTCTATCATAAAAGACTACGTCGTCCTCTGGCTGATTATATTAAAAACATTCCCCCACAAGTACGTGCCGCACGACTAGCAGATCAACAAAATGCAGCGTTAGGGTTACCACTGCGCTATCAGCAACGCGGGCGCATTGGTTATTTATTAACAGTAAATGGGCCAGAACCGCAAGAATATTGTCATTCTGATATTGATTATCAGCAGTACATCGATAAACAACTAAAACCTATTGCAGAGGCAATTTTGCCTGTATTAGGTAAAGATTTTAATATGATAACGTCGGATCAAATGTCTCTATTTTAACCAACGAGAATGATCAGCTATTTAGCTTAAATGGTATTCTTAGGCCTATTAGGTTGTGCTTAACACAACAGTTATCAAGACTAAGTGCCAACGTTAAACATCAAAAGTAGAAGGTGAGCTATCCCGACTATTATCAAATACAGTGAGAAGTGAAGTGATAAAAGTGCCGAAGTGTTTGCGTCAGCTTCGGCACTGATTTAGGCATGTTTAATAGGCTAATTTAGCCTACTTATTTGTTATTATAGAGGCTGGTGTTATTCATTCTTAATAAGGCGCTGGGTACTTTTTAAATACCGCACTGATATCACTTAACGCTTGTTCAGATAAAGGCGCTTTAAATGCTTCGATGTTCTCTTTTAATTGCGTCATTTTAGTCGCGCCAATAATGGTCGACGTTACACCATCTATTTGGTCGCACCATTTCAAGGCCAATTGTGCCGTGGTTATGCCATTCTGATGGGCAATGTCTTGATAAGCTTTCACCGCTGCTTCACTTTCAGGCGTATCTCTAAATAAACCATTACGTTGCTTAATGCTCCAACGGCTGCCTGCTGGACATTGTCCATCTAAATATTTGCCACTTAGCATGCCTGTTGCTAATGGTGACCAAGGTAAGTACGCGATATCTTCATGTACACAGTTTTCGATTAAATATGGCCAATCTTTGGCATGTAATAAATTGAACTCATTTTGAATAGATACCATACGCGGTAAGTTATGTTGCTCACTAAGTTTTAAGAAGCTATTAATGCCCCAAGGTGTATCGTCTGATAAACCGCAGTATCTTATTTTCCCAGCTTTAACACACTTATCTAAACCTTGAAGTATATCGAGCATCGAATCTGTTTGTCGTGCTGTCTCGCTATCAGAGAATTTAAACGTATTAGGTATGTGACGTCCAAAATGAGGAGACTGACGATTTGGCCAATGTAATTGGTAAAGATCAATGTAATCCGTTTGTAAGCGTTTTAAAGAGGCTTCTACTGAACTGATCACTGCTTCACCGGTTATATCGCCGCCATTTCTTACCCAAGGTAGTCCTGATCCGGCAATTTTTGAAGCTAAAATGATATCTTTACGTTGACTGGCATTATTATTTAAATAATGGCCTATGATTGATTCTGTTTTTCCATATGTATCAGCAGAAGGAGGCACTGCGTACATTTCTGCGGTATCGATGAAATTAATACCCTGTGTTAATGCATAGGCTATTTGTTGGTCTGCATCTTGTTGATTATTCTGCAAGCCCCATGTCATGCTTCCTAAACAAATTCGAGAAACTGATTCATCACTACTGCCTAACGTTGAAAACTGCATACTCACCCTTTTATATCTTGAAAAAAACTCTTAATGTAACTGCTTATGAAGCTGTTGTATATTATCGAATAGGTGAAAAATAGAGTGATAATTATTATCGTCAATATTTTTTTATCATTAAATTGACTTAATAATCAAAAAAATGACTGATTAATCTCATATTTTATAGAAAATGATTTTTAATCTTATTTTTTATGTAAATTTTTATCGAATTATTTTAAATAATGAGTTAAAAAGAGTAGGTATGGTTTTTTATTTAATCGTAGATAAAAGTCTCCCGTACTTAATATTTAAAATTAGTTTTTTGTAGTTATAAATAAGCCTATAACGGCATAGCAATACTGTCATGATTGGAGAATTAAAATGGCACACTCAAATAGAAACTCTCTACAAACTGAAGATGAGACTCAAGATATCACTGATTTTTTTCCTGAAGATGATTGGGATGAAGAAAATGCATCGATGAAGAAAAAACAAGCATTATTAAATGATAGAAAAAGAGGCAAAGTTCGCCGTAGTATTGAAGAGTTAAAAGAAAGAAGACGTTTAAAAGAACTATTAGGTGATGATTACGACGACTTAGATTACTTAGATAGTTAACATATTTTTATAGATAAATTAATAATGTTGCTTTGTAACTTGCTTATAAAAAGTTAACTTCATTAAATACTAATGTTAGTGATTTAGCTTAGGTCAAAGTACGGGGCATATTATCCTTTTATCTGTTAAAAAGGGTTGATGGAAACATCAGCCTTTTTTTTACATTTTTCCCACTTGTTATGAGAATCTAGGATTCAATTGATTTCACAAACACCATTCTATGGTATTGAACTATTCCAGCACATTTTTCCATACCGCTTTGTTCTGCTTTGTTCTGTTTTCTTACTATTCATATGATTCTGCAATTGATGTCACTAAACCCGAGAGTAATTAGTATCAATCAGCCATACCAATTTAGCGCTGAATATGATCTAATATTGTTAGGAAAAAAAATCAGTTAGTTATATATGAAAGAATAATTTATTAATAAAATTAATATACCTTAGCCTATTCCATTAATAGAGTCATTTTCGGTGTATTTTAATTATTATCCTCATTTAAAAAGTGATCATCAGTAAGGGATTCCGCATGAAAGTATTAGCATTGGCAGCCAGTAATTCAAAAAACTCAATGAATCGGAAGCTAGCAAACTACACCGCACATTTAATAGAAGGAGCTGAAGTTGAATTATTGGATCTTAATGATTTTGAAATGCCAATTTATAGTATTCAACGAGAAGTAGAGTTAGGAAAACCGCAACAGGCACAGGACTTTTACGACAAAATTACCGAAGCTGACGCCATTGTTATTTCTTATGCAGAGCATAACGGGTCATTCACAGCAGCTTATAAAAATCTTTTTGATTGGACCTCACGTATCGACATTAAAGTGTACCAAAATAAACCGATGTTAATGTTATCCGCTTCTCCTGGTCCTGGTGGAGCGGCATCAGTATTGGCCTCGGCGGTGGGATCTGCTCCTTATTTTGCAGCTGATCTAAAGGGTTCGCTGTCTATGCCAAACTTTTTTGATAACTATAATATTGAAACTCGTTCGGTAAAGAATAAAGAAATTGATGCCAAACTAAGAGACTTAGTCACACTGTTAGTTAATGATATAGGTGTTAGCACAGTAATGTGATTTTTATGTTTTGTTCCTGATAAAGATGCATTAATTTAATGCATCTTTATTGTGCTTATAATCTGAATAAGTACAGGGGTAAGTTATCTGTTTGTTGTGTGATCTTTGGGCTTATTTAAATTTTCGCATCGTAAAATTTTTATATCGTTAAATTTCATCAGACTCAAAAGCTTGATTTGCTTTATCAAAAGCATCACCTTTTTCTGGTGCATCTGACTCTTCAAATAATTTATCTAGCTTTTCACTGCCTTTTTGCCATAACTCTTTACTTGATTCTTTACCATCTTCCCAAAGGCCTTTACTGGTTTCTTTACTTTTATCCCAAATTTCTTTACTTTTTTCTTTGCTAGTTTCCCACATTTCTTGGCTTGATTCAGTGCCTTCTTTCCATGCTTTGCTGGTGGTTTCTTTACCCGTCTCTAATGCATCTTGGCTTATTTTTTTACTTTTATCCCAGATCTCTTCACTGGACTTTTTAACTTCGTCCCAAGATTTAGTGGGCTCAGTTTTTTTGGCTGCAGAAGTTTTATATAGCGTCTCTGCGTCAATTACAGTATCCACCGTTGCTTTTGCGTGGCTTACTTGTTTGGTGCTTAATGGAGCGTCAAGCACTGCTACTGCAGAATCTTGGTTGATTTCATCGGCATTACAGGCTGCAACAAATAACACACTACATAGACATAATGATGATGTTACTTTTTTGGTTAGTTTCATATTTGGTTCTCTCGTTAAATTCGTTATCAAATATACTATTTCAATGTTTTTTAAAAATCTGTTTGGTTCATTCAAACAATGTTATTTAATCAATCTGGTGTTTTATTAAGGTAAGCATATGGCGATAATGCAAAGTAATACCAATATTATAAAAGACACCTAGTTAAAAGTATTGCTTATTAGTCAAGCAATAGTGGACATAGTTGCAAATAAAAGCGACCAAGGCTTGAATTATGGGAACAGATAAAATACTGTCTATAAAAACAGTTGGAGTAAACGTTGAAACTATATATTGCTGAAAAACCTAGCCTAGGGCGTGCGGTTGCAGATGCATTACCTAAACCACATCGTAAAGCTGATGGTTGTATTTATGCTGGTAATGGTGATGTGGTGAGTTGGTGTATCGGGCATTTATTAACTCAAGTAGATCCTGAAGCCTATGACTCGAGCTTTAAGCAATGGAAGTTTGAACATTTACCGATCATTCCTGAACAATGGAAATTGAAGTCTGTTGCCAAAACGAGCAAGCAATTAAGTATTTTAAAAAAGTTAATTAAACAAGCTGACCAACTAGTGCATGTTGGGGACCCTGATAGAGAGGGTCAACTGTTGGTCGATGAAGTGATTCATTTTAGTGGTGTTAAAGGCAATAAATTAAAACAAGTTGAGCGTTGTTTAATAAGCGATTTAACCGTTAATGCGGTGAAACGTTCCATTCAAAATTTACGTTCAAACCAAGATTTTATTCCACTTTCAACTTCGGCATTAGCAAGAACGCGTGCCGACTGGTTGTACGGTTTAAATTTAACCCGTGCTTATACTTTATTAGCCCAAAAATCGGGTTATAAAGGGGTTATTTCAGTGGGGAGAGTACAAACGCCATTGTTAGGGTTAGTGGCAAAGCGTGATAAAGAGATTGAGCAGTTTGTTAGTAAACCTTTTTATGAAGTATTAGCGCATTTGATGGAAAATAAAAATACAGAGCAGGTATTTACGGCTAAATGGCAACCTAGTGAGGCTTGCGCTCCCTACCAAGATCCAGAAGGCCGAGTGCTGATCAAAGCATTGGCTGAAAATGTAGCGACTAGGATCACCGACCAACCTGCCACAGTATTAAGCTTTATTAAGAAAAATAAAAAACAAGTTGCTCCATTGCCTTACAACTTATCTGGATTACAAATTGATGCCGCAAAACGTTTTGGATACAGTGCGCAACAAGTCTTAGATGCAGCGCAAGCTCTCTATGAGCGCCACAAACTAATTACTTATCCGCGTTCAGATTCACGTTATTTACCGCGTAATCATCACCAACAAGCTAAATACGTTACTCAAGCTGTTGCAAATAATGAACCGTTATTGCATCAAGCTGTGCAGGATGCAAATCTGTCGATTAAAGGGCGGGCATGGAATGACAGTAAAGTAGATGCACACCATGCAATTATTCCAACGGATACTAAAAAATCCACTAGTTCGTTAGATATTGTTGCTAAAAATATTTATCAATTGGTTGCTCGTCAGTATCTCAGTCAATTTTATGATGATTATTGTTATGCTGAATGTGTTGCTGAGATTGAGATCAATAAAGGCCTGTTCATTAGTAAAGCCAAATCAAAACAAAGCGATGGTTGGAAGGTATTATTTCCCCAAAAAGAAACGGAAAATTTTTTACCGACATTAAAAAAAGGGCAAATATTATACTGTCAACGTGGTGAAGTCATTGATAAAAATACACAGCCTCCAGCTCATTTCACCGATGCAACTTTATTAGCCGCAATGAGTAATATTGCACGTTTTGTTAAAGATTCAGAACTTAAAAAAGTGCTTAAAGAAACCGATGGATTGGGTACTGAAGCAACAAGAGCTGGGATTATAGAACTATTGTTTAAGCGTCAATTTTTACAGCGAATTGGTAAAACGATTCAGGCAACAGAGGTTGGTCGTAAGTTAATTGAGAGTTTACCGGATAGTTTGACGTTACCCGATATGACTGCGTTATGGGAAATGCAGTTAAATGCAATTAGCCAAAAGCAACAAAGTTATCAAGGGTTTGTCTCTCCATTGCAGGAGCAGCTTGGTGAAATTATTAAAAAGGCGATCAGTGATGGCCCTCAATCACTGGTTAATTTACCGGTAACGGGCCAAAGTGGGTTTAAAAAATCATATACGAAAAGAAAAGCGACGACTAAAAAGCCTGGTTTAGTTAAGAAAGTATCTAAAACTAAAAGAGTAGCAAAATAATTATTGAAGGGCGCCTAGCTTATAGATATGGAGGACTGTTTAGGTAGATGAAATGACCGAGTCGACTTATGGTATTAATATAAGTCGATTGAATGACTGATTAATTCAATACTCAAGGCCCGTTAAGTAGAGACCTTAAGCATGCTTGGTTTATCCAAAATTAAGTAACTGCCTACTAGTTGGGCTTTTGCATCGCTGCGGTGGCTTTTTGTGCCTTTACTGAGGCAGTATCAATATTAACCACGTTAATTGTTTCAACACCAGCTATTGCTTGGTGCTTATCTTTTTCAATCGCAAAAACAACCAAAGCAATTAAACGATAAAAACCATGGATAAATTTACCATAGGGCATGGAAAGAAAAAATGTCATGACAATACCTAAATGTAAGCTTAATACCAAACCTACCCATTGTGTATCTCTTAACAACATCAGTAAAAGTCCAGAAATACTCGTTAATAAAAGTAATACTAAAAAAATCACATCCATGCCTTTATTGGTTTTTCCTTTCACTTCATTGGGCGCTCTATATTTGATCGAGAGCAAGCCAATCGGCCCTACAATTAATCCTATGCCACCCAGGATCCCAAATAGCTTTGGTAAGCTAATGTAGTGATAGGGTGCTGGTAAATTAAATCCATAATGCATGACTGTCGCCGTTGATGTCGCAGCAAAGCACAGCATAAAACCCCAAAATGTCATTTGATGATACCAGCGGCGTGCCATGGAAGGTTGTTCAGTTTCGTGAGAGCAACCTTGATCATTACCCCCATCTAAATATTTTAATGTTAATGCATCTTTCACACCTTGTCTTACCTGTTTCCAGTTCAAGCTAAACGGAGAAGGCAGGCACATGGTTTTCCAGAATTTGATGACCGAGGCAAGCATTGCAATCGCTACAAAAGCGGAGACAGTGGAAAATATAAATGCCATTGTATTGTGCGAAATTACGCCGTAAAAGGCCTGCTCTTGTACATCCCAAAAACCATCCCCAGTCAATATCTTGGTGATTATAAAGAAGCTTGTAATTACTATAATTGATAGTAACGACATCCATAAACCATTATTAGCAAAAAGCTTACCCATAAATCCTGGCCATGCATAGACACCATAATTTTCTTGTCTCAGTTCCGCCATAGCAGCCGGTACGTTAAGGTCAAATTCATGTGGAGCAGTGTATTGACAATTGTGATAACACGAGCCGCAGTTATGACAAAGGTTGGCTAAATAATCTAAATTATCTGCGTTAAATTCTAAACGTAATTCCATCGCTTGAAACACTGCGCAATGACCTTCGCAATAACGACATGCATTACAAATGGTCATGACTCTTTGTGCTTCCTTTACTTTATTAGTTGTTCGCATAATCAGCCGCCTCGCTTCCTGCAATTCTTCCAAATACATTCCCAATGGTCATACCTATTCCTGCAAGGTAACCTTGTCCGAGTATATTTCCGGCCATTATTTCTCCTGCTGCAAAGATATTTTTACTTGTTTTTCCATCGGACATTTTCATTTTAGCTTGTTCATTAACCTCAACGCCTAGGTAAGTAAAAGTAATACCGGGGCGTAATGAGTAGGCACTGAAAGGCGGTGTATCAATAGCTCTCGCCCAATTACTTTTGTTGGTCTTTAAACCTGCGGTATGAACACCATCAAGTTCGGTATGATCAAAACTTCCTGGTTGAACTGCCGCATTATATTCATTAACGGTCTCTTCTAAGGTAACAGGAGAGACACCCATTTTTTCAGCTAGCTCGGCAATTGTATTTGCCGTTTGTGCGGGAAATACAGGAGGCATAAATGAACCTTTTGCTTTTTGATCAATAATGACGTGTGCTACTTGGTCGGGTTGTGCTGCAACTAAGCGCCCCCATATAGCATAACGTTTAGGCCAAAAGTCTTCGCCTTCATCGTAAAAACGTTGCGCATCTTTATTAACGACAATACCTAAAGAAACACAGTCAACGCGAGTACATATTCCGCCATCAAATTTTGGTGCGCGACCATCAATCGCTACGGCATGGCATTGATTTGATTCGCCAACTTGTTGAGCGCCTGCATTAAGTAATAGCTTCAGCACTGCGCCTTTGTTGTAGGGGGTACCTCTAATAATAAAGTTTTCAGCAACGTCTCCCCACGCTTCCTTCAGCCAGTCTATATTCGCTTCAAACCCACCACTGGCAGCAATCAAAGATTTACCTGAAATCTGCTGATCACCTACGGATAAACTTTTAAAAACACCGTCTTCTATGTTTATATCCGTCACCATTGCATCGTAATGTACTTCAACTTTTAGCTGCTCTGCATAATGGTAAAGTGCATTTATTAATTGCTTACCTCCGCCCATGAAAAATGCATTGGTACGGCCTAGGTGCAGAGTGCCGCCTAAAGGTGGTTGAAACTGAACTCCATGCTGTTCTAACCATTGCACAGATTCTGACGATCGCTTAAGGGTCATCCTTGCTAAGTTCTCATTGGTTTTTCCTTGTGTTACACGCATTAAGTCTTGCCAATATTCCTGTTCGTCATAAGTACCACTTAATATCGAAAGTGGCCCAATGTGCATAGGACGTAAATTTCTAGTGTGGCGTGTATTACCGCCTCGGTATGAGCGCGGCGCTCCCTCTAATAAACAAACTTTAGCTCCCTTTTCTGCAGCGACTATTGCAGCCACAATGCCCGCCTGCCCTCCGCCTGCAATAACAACATCATAGTGTTCATGCTCTAACTTCATTTAACCTCCTCTATGATAAAAACTAAAGAATACTCTTGTATACAATTGCATTTAAGTTGAATGTTTTTATTATTTATGTCAAGTTATAATGTAAAAAATGTTTAAACAGATCACGACAATCGAACGCTTCGTTCATCAATTAAGGCAACTAATGGCAGATACAAGTAGTGAAAATAAATCTCGTGGTGAGGTTGCATACCAGAAGTTACTGACTGCAATTAAACAAGGTGAATTAAAACCTGGGGCGCGAGTAAGGGAAGTCGAAATTGCCGAAAGGTTTGGTATCAGCCGTACTCCTGTGCGTGATGCTATTCGCCGTTTGGAAAGTGATGGTTTATTGATTCATGTTGCAAGGCAAGGCGCGGTAATAAAAGAACTCTCGGATCGTGAAGTGATTGAACTGTATGAGACACGAGAAGTACTTGAAGGTACTGCTGCATTGTTTGCAACACGCCATATTTCAGAAGCAGAAATTACCGAATTAGAAGATTTAAATGACATCATGTTGGAAAATGCAGAAGATGCGATTAAAGCGGCAGCAGCCAATCGACTTTTTCACCAAGCGTTATACCAAGCTGCTAATAATCGTTATTTAATCGACGCATTAAATGCACTCACTAATGCGATGACCTTATTAGGGGGAACAACTTTAAACAAACCTGAACGCATAACATTAGCCCATGCTGAACATAAAGAGATTATTGCTGGAATACGAGATAAAAATGCAGAAGCTGCAGAGCAAGCGGCTCGTAAGCACATTCGCCATGCACAACGAATGCGAATGCGAATGATCCGTGAGGCGCAAGTCGCAAACTGTTAATATTGTTAGTATTTTCTTCAAGCAATGTTTAAAACTGTTAACATTGCTATTGTGATTTACATTTGATTTACCAATACTCAACATTTACATACATCTCCATATCATTTAAGTAAATACCTATGTAATTTCCATATCATTTTAGATGATCTGGTTGGTTAGTTCTTGAAAATAAACTCAAGTTGCAGGTTGTTTAGTTTCAAATTGATGTGACACTGGGTTGTAGGGCTGAGTTGAATGATGTTTTCAGATTTGGTTAATGTAGCTCTGTTTACGCTTGTAATGCTGAATCAATGTGTGCTCGCGCAAGGAAGTGCAAGCTTATTAACAACCGGCGTTGTATAAAAATGAGTATAAAAGTAAATTTATCAGTTGATGGCAGAATATGAGAATTTTAATTGTAGAAGATGATCGCCTAATAAGTGAAGCCCTTGAGTCTCGTTTTAAGGACCTTGGTCATGGTGTAGATTGTGTTTACGATGGCGAAGTTGCTTTTTCTATGGTTACTCATACCCAATTTGATCTGATCATACTGGATTTAAATTTACCCAATAAATCTGGAGAGCAAATTATTAAGCGTATTCGTCAACATTTCAACACCCCTGTATTAATTCTTACTGCTCGCAGTGAAATATATGATCGTATTCAATTGCTTGATTTAGGTGCGGATGATTATTTATCTAAACCCTTTGATTTTGGCGAACTTGAAGCGCGTTGTCGTGCAATTGTAAGGCGCAGACAAGGCAGTGATCATAACGATATTACTTATGGTGATATCGAGTTTAATACTGCCAATTGTAGCGTTCAGGTGAAGGGGGAAATTATTGAATTAAAGCAGCGTGAATATCGTTTATTAGAAATCTTTATTACACATCCAAACCGAGTGATGAGTAAAGAGGAGATCATTGATCATCTTTATGGTTATGATAATCCACCGAATACTAATGCCATTGAAACCTATGTAGGGCGTTTAAGAAAGGCAATAATTAACAGTAATGTGGAAATAAAAACACTGCGCGGATTAGGTTATTTATTTAACCAAGTTGAAGCTTAAGAGATAGGACACTATAGATTGTCAAACACATTCTTTTCAAATAAATCAATCTCAACAAAATCATTCTCTACTCGTTCATTACGTTTTCAATTAATTTTTTCTGCTTCTGTTTTAATGCTACTGATAAGCTTAATCGCGTTAGTTGCGGTAAAACGGTATGCCTATCAAACCGCGCAAATATCCTATGATCGTTATCTGAGTAATTCTGCGCGACAAATCATGGATCAGGTACGTTTTAATAATCTGCAGTTTAGTGTGGATATCCCATTCTCTGCCTTTAAGTCATTAACTAATTCGCCTCGAGATAAAGTGTATTATCTAGTGACTACCCAGGGACTTAATTATATTACTGGGTATCAGAGTCTACTTGAGCAAAAAGAGGTCATTAATACTATTCGAAATTATCCTATTAAATTGGAACCAGAAGCCGAGTTCTTTCACCTGAAGTTTAAAGATAGCTTAATACGTTTTTCCATTGTTAGTCGTGCCATTAATACCAGTGAAGGGCCCAAAAATGTGTTTATTTTAATCGGGCAAACAACCGAATCTCGTAAAGCTTGGGAAACGGAGTTGTCGAATTTTGCTGCAAAATTGATTCTCGCTTTTGTCGCATGTGCATTATTAGTTATTGTTATACTGATTAACAAAGTACTGAAATCCGTGAACACAATAAATCAAAAAATAGCAAAACGTTCTAATGTCGATCTCACACCTATTCGCTTAGATGCACCCCAAGAGATTAATCATCTTATTAATACTATTAATCAATTTATGGCGCAGTTAGATAGCACCTTAACGAATTTAAAAAACTTTACTAGCGAGGCCGCGCATCAATTAAATACGCCGTTAGCAGGGCTTAGAGCACAACTTGATTTAGCACTTAATAAAAGTAAAGAGCCTGAAACGCTTGATTCCTTAAGAAAAATTTCTTCTGCTTGTCATCTCTTAGAACGCACCATCTTACAGTTATTGAATCATGCAACGATTAAACACCGATACCAAAGTATTGAGCCCGAAGCGATTCATATCAATCAGCTAGTGAAAACCGTTTGTCGCGATCTTGCCATTAATGCGTTGCAGCAAGAGATAGAATTAAGCTATCAAGATAGCTTACAGTTTAGTATTCAAGGCGATGAATTTGCATTATCGCAAATGTTAAAGAATTTGATTGAGAATGCGATTAAATATTCATCTGAAGGAGGGAAAATAGACGTTGAGATTTGTCAACAGGGCAGTAAAGCTGTCTTGTTCATTCGTGATTATGGACCTGGTATTGATGCTGCAGACAAACCCTATGTTTTTGAACGCTTTTATCGAAGCCCTAATGCTAACAGCAATGGCACCGGTTTAGGTATGAGTATTGCTTTAGATGTTGCGCGAAAATCAAATGCCATCTTAAGTTTAGAAGATTCTGACCCACACGGTTTAACGGTTAAAGTACAATTCCCACATAAATTTTGGCAGGCAATAATATGAAGCATAAAACAGCTCAATTTAGTTTTGTTGATTGTTTGTTTATAGTCATCAGTTGCTTTGGTTTTGTACCTAAAGCGGTCTCTGCGATGGTTGATTTTAATTTACCTAAAGTCGTTGAGTTGTCAATTTATGGCGCAGCATACTTATCGGAAATGCAACCTCTACTTGATGATTTTCACAAAAAAAATCCAAACATATCCATCCAATATTATCCGGCCAGTAGTAATCAACTTGTTCGCCATATCAGAGAAGATAACAAACCGAGAGCGGATCTTACCATTAGCTCTGTCATGGACTTACAAATTCAGTTAGTCAATGATGGTTATGCCCTGCCATATAAAATGGATATGCTTGGTAGTGACTACCAATCTGGCATCATTCCGCATTGGAGTCATTGGCGGGATGAATTATTTGGTTTCAGCTTTGAGCCTAGTGTGATGGTGTTTAATAAAGCATTTTTAGCGGATAAAGAAGTACCAAGTGACCGTATTAAATTATTAAGCTTTATCCGTCATTATAGTGAACAGTTAGTGGGAAAAATAGGTGTCTATGACATCCGGACGGTAGGAATAGGGTACTTGCTATGGTCTTTTGAACGAGTGCAAGCAGCAAATAATGGTCAATTTTTAGAGTTATTTAATCATCACAATGCACGTACTTTTGAGAGTACTTCATCTATGTTACAAGCGCTTAGCAACGGTGAAATTCTAATGGCTTATAATATTATGGGGTCTTATGCTAAATCTTGGCAGGAAAAGCATCAAGATTTGGTGGTTATTACAGCCAATGATTACACCCCAGTGGTGATACGAAGCGTCTTTATCAATAAAACAACAACTCATCCAAAACAAGCTAAACAATTTATTGATTATCTGTTGTCGTATTCCGGGCAGATGTTGATGGCAGAAAAAACTAATATGCCTCCTGTCAGAACAGATATTCGTTCAGAAAATTCTGCTTATTTCATGCGTGAGCAGTACGCCAATCAATTAAAACCATTACCTTTAGACGTGAGCTTATTAATATTTTCAGACCATAGTAAAAAGGAAATTGTAATAACTGAGTGGGAGAACGCATTAAAGCAATATGATTAGCAAAACATGCGATATTTAATGCTTCAGTCAGCTTGTTGACAGTTTCATTTCTTAATCTTTAGCGGTGCTTGATTTAGTACACAATCAAATTCGCTTAAGGAGTAGAGGGATGACACAAACTAGTTATATTGCTTGCATGATGATTCGTGGGGGAACCTCAAAAGGGGCATATTTTCTTTCTGATGATTTACCTAAAGATGAGTCACAAAGAAATGAGTTCTTAGTGGATGTAATGGGTTCTGGCGATAATCAGCAGATTAACGGTATTGGTGGAGGAACATCCTTGACCAGTAAAGTTGCCATTGTATCTCAGTCATCTGAAGTAAATGTAGATCTTGATTATTTATTTGCGCAAGTGGGGGTTGAAGAAAGAACCGTTGATACAAAACCATCCTGTGGCAATATTTTATCTGGTATTGTTGCCTTTGCGTCAGAAAATAATTTACTGCCATTAACTCATCCCTCAACGACTATTCGTGTCAAAAATATCAATACCAATACCATTATCGAAGTTTCAGCAGAAACACCTCAAGGCGTACTGCAATATGAAGGTGATACCACTATTGATGGCGTGCCTGGCAGTGGTTCGCCTATTTTATTGAATTTTCTTAATGTTGGCGGCGCTAAAACAGGTAAATTATTTCCGACTGGACAACCAAGTGACATTATCGAAGGGGTTGAAGTGACTTGTATTGATGCCGCGGTTCCTATGGTTCATATTGTTGCCAAAGATTTAGGTATTGCAGGCAATGAAAGCAAACAAGAATTAGATGAAAATGCACTTTTGTTGGCTAAAATTGAAACCATTCGTATCATTGCTGGTGAGTTAATGGGCCTTGGTGATGTCCGCGGCAGCGTGCTTCCTAAAGTCTCACTTTTGTCGCCAGCAACACAAGGCGGGCACATTACTTCACGATATTTTGTTCCTCAAAATTGCCATGCTAGCCATGCTGTTACTGGTGCTATTTGTATTGCGGCTGCATGTAATTTAAGTGGGACAGTTGCTTCTAAAGTTGTGGATACCATAACCTCTGAGACGGTGGTGATTGAACATCCAAGTGGAAAAATTGAGGTTAATATTCAAATTGAACAAGGCCCTAAAGAACCAATCATCAGTCAGGCTGCTTTGGTGCGTACTGCGCGACCTCTTTTCAAAGGAAATGTTTATAGCAAAGCCTAGTAAGTTAAGTAATATTTTATAGGAGTGATGGATGGTTTACTCCTATTAAGTATTTCAAAGTGATTGGTAATGGGTCTATCTCCTTACCAATCAACATTCATTATTGTTGCTGCGAGGCTCTCACTTAAATTTAAACTACTTCTCATATTGATCAAATATCCCTTTGTTATAGCCTTTCTTGATACTTTTTATCTGCTCCATTGCTTTGTAATTTATAGCATCAGTTATCACATTAAATATAAAAGCACGATCTATGTAACGCTTTTGTTAGCGAGTTGTTACGTGTCAGTTTGATGACAGTTTCAGTGGTTAGTTTAGTCGAAATAGCACAGTGAAGTGTTATTCCAAATTATTGTGTAAATGAAACTAGGAGGCAATATGCCGAGCAATACATTACGTAATCACAAAATTTCGACGAAATTAACTCGTTTATCAGCACTATTCGCAATGACAATAGGTGTATTTTCAATTTCTACTAATACACAAGTACAGGGTGTTTCTTTTGAAGGAGAACGTGTTGAAGTTATTGTTCCTTTCAAAGAGGGTGGCGGTACTGATACTTGGAGTCGTTTTTTTGCACCTTACTTGGGTAAAGCGTTACCTGGCCAACCTGTAGTAGTTATTAAAAACATCCCTGGCGGAGGCTCGACCAAAGGTGCAAACCAATTTGCTCGTCGTGGTAAAGATAATGGTTTAAATCTATTGGCAACTTCTGCATCAACGCAGTTTCCTTATCTACTTAGTGACCGCCGTGTTAGATACGATTACAACGATTGGAGTGTGATCTTGGCTTCATCAACAGGTGGCGTTGTTTATGTATCACCTTCTACTGGGATTACTTCAGCGGCAGACCTAGTTGCTAAAAAAGATAAGGTGTCTTTTAAATATGCAAGCCAAGGCGCTGCATCAATTGACCTTGTTGCTTTGTTAGCAATGGATTTATTGGATACTGAAGTACAAGCTGTATTTGGTATGAAAGGACGTGGAGCAGGACGTTTAGCCTTTGAGCGTGGCGAAGTGAATTTAGATTCTCAAACTAGCTCTTCATACTTAAAAAAAGTGATCCCTCTGGTGGAAGAAGGTAAAGCGATTCCTCTATTTAGCTTTGGTATCTTAGATAAAAATGGCCAGTTACAAAGAGACCCTAACTTCCCTGAATTACCTAACTTTGCTGAAGTTTATAAAATGGCTCATCCAGATAGCACGGTAGAAGAAGGTTATAAAGTATGGCGTAAATTCTTTATTGCAGGATACGTAGCTCAAAAAATGTTTTTTGTGCCTAAATCAACGCCAGAAGATATTGTTCAAACATGGCGTGACTCTGCTACTAAATTGGTGACAGATCCTACCTTTTTAGAAAAAGCAGAAGAAGTACTAGGTAATTACCCGCAGCTAACTAATGAGCAAGCTGAGCAGGCATTACAAGCAGTACTAGAAGTTGATGAAAAAAGCCAAGAGTGGATTCGTCAATGGTTACTTAAAAATTACAACGCTAAATTATAACGTTATTGATTGGCAAACGGCTTAGTCAAATCCGTTTGCCATGAACATTTTGTTTATTGCTTTATTTGTAGACGACTTAAGTACTGATAACAGTCACCAGCCCCTAGATATAAAAATATAAACATGCCTGCTATAAAAGGATTATATGATGTTTAATGAACTTTTCTCCGCTTTGCAGACTGTACTGGATCTGCATCATTTAACTTATATGCTCGGAGGTGTACTACTGGGGTTAGCCATTGGCATTTTCCCCGGCTTAGGTGGCATCGCCGGTTTATCTCTGTTATTACCATTTTTGTATGGAATGGACCCAACTTCCGCTCTTGCTATGTTGATCGGCTTGGTTGCGGTTATCCCAACCTCTGATACTTTTACCTCCGTCTTAATGGGGATTCCTGGGTCGAGTGGTTCTCAAGCTACGGTATTAGATGGTTTCCCAATGGCCAAAAAAGGTCAAGCGGCAAGAGCGCTATCTGCAGCTTTTACTTCTTCTTTATTTGGCGGCTTATTTGGTGCTGTTGTGTTAACTGGCTTTGTATTAATTGCTCGACCGGTTATTTTAGCATTTGGCTCAGGCGAACTATTTATGCTGACATTACTTGGCTTAAGTATGGTCGGTGCATTAGCGGGTAAAAGTTTGGTTAAAGGTTTGAGTGCTTGTGGTATGGGGATCATCTTAGGTAGTGTTGGTGGTGCACCTGCGACGGGTGAATACCGAATGTCCTTTGATAATTTTTATTTAATGGATGGTATTCCACTGGTTGTAGTGGGCCTAGGTATATTTGCATTACCTGAAATTATCGATTTATTACGACAAAATAAACCGATTGCCAGCACCAGTTCGCTGGGTACAGGTTGGTTAACTGGAGTGAAAGATTTTTGGCAGAATAAATGGCTAGCGGTACGTTGTAGTGTGATTGGATGTATTGTTGGTGCCTTACCAGGTCTTGGTGGTAGTGTTGTGGACTGGATTGCCTATGGTCATGCAGTGCAAACAACCAAAGATAAACCTAACTTTGGTCACGGTGATGTGCGTGGTGTAATTGCGCCGGAGTCATCAAATAATGCTAAAGAAGGTGGTGGATTAGTACCTACATTACTATTTGGTATTCCGGGTTCTGGCAGTATGGCGGTATTTTTAGGTGGTATGGTGCTGGTGGGGTTAGAGCCTGGACCTGCGATGGTGAGTACTGATTTAGATATCACTTATACGATTGTATGGTCGTTAGCTCTAGCGAATGTATTAGGTGCTGGTGCATGTATGTTGATTTCACCATGGGTAGCTCGTTTGACCACGGTTCGCTATGCATTGCTAGCACCCTTTATGGTCATGGTTATCTGCTTTGCTGCGTTCCAAGCAACACGCGACCTGGGTGATTTAGTGACTTTACTTGCGATTGGTGCTTTCGGTGTGTTGATGAAACGTTTTGATTGGCCGCGTCCTGCATTCCTTATTGGTTTTGTATTAGCCAGTGGTATGGAAACGTATCTTTATCAAGCCATTCAGTTTGATGGTGTTGCTTTCTTACTTCGTCCAGGTGTAATGATTATTACAGCAATAACGATATTTTCTTTGGTATTTACAATACGTCAAAGCGCTAAGAAAAATAAACAAGCAGTACAACCAGAAGCAACTAGAGAGGCTCGCTCAGCGGATCGCCGTCCACAAATAGCCTTTGCAGCAGTGATTAATTTGGTTTTCCTTTACGCTGTTTATGATGGTTATCAGCAAAGCTTCCTAGGCGGCATATTTACTATCATTATATCCATTATTATGTGGCTAATTTCTGCAGTGGTTTTATATCAGCTACTCACTAGACCTGCTAATGATGCAGTATATTTTGATAATGAACATGAGCAAGGTTATGCCTATGACAGTAATACCACGAGTATGATGCATTACCTGTATTGGTTAGGTGCATTGATTGTGGGGAGTTATCTAGTCGGCTATGTCATTTCAATTAGTGTGTTCTTCTGTGCATTTTTAGTTAATAAAGCAGGCCTTAGTCTACTTCGGTCTGTGGTTATAACAATACTTGCGACAGGTTTCTTACTCGGGTTAACTGATTTGATGGTGTTAGATTTACCTATTGGCTTACTGCAAGAGGCAGTGTCATTACCATGGCCGATAGGTCAATAAATAGGAGAATATTTTATGTCTATAAGAACGATTATCATGCCATTTGCAACCTTAGAAAATGCGCAGGAGCGTATGCAAGGTGCTTTAAATGTGGCTAAATATTTTCAGGCTCATTTAGAGGTGCTTCATTCTCAAGTTGGCTCAAACCAATTATTACCGGAAGAGATTCGATTATTATCAAGCAAACTCTATAGTCGAATTGATCAGCTAGTGAGCAACTATATAGAAGAAAGTATGGTGGAATCAAAAGTTGAGTTTGAACAGATTTGTAATAAATTAGGTGTCACCACTGGTGAAGGTAATGGCAATGAAGCGAGTGCAACCTGGCTTGATATGTTTGGTTACCGTGCCGAAACAGTGGCTGAACGAGGTAAAGTCTCAGACCTTATTATTATTCCTAAATCTATTGATGGTAAGAATAGTGTCAGCTTTCAAGCGGCTATCGACCATGGTTGTAACCCTGTTTTGATCATGCCACGCACACAAACTGAGTTTTCGCCTAAAACGATTGTAATTGCTTGGAATGGAGATGATGCAGGGGCTCGTGCTGTCAGTGCTGCTATTCCTGTTTTACAAAAGGCAGATAGAGTTGTCATTGTTACTAGCGAGCGATCATTATTGAAAAAGCCAACACAGCAAGATTTACAGGTGTTTTTAAAACGCCACCTAATCGACTCTGAGTGTGTTTCTTTTTCCACCAGCCGCCTAAATACACCGCGTAATATTTTAAAAGTGGCGCAGGATCAAGAGGCTGATCTCATTGTCGCAGGTGCGCTTGTACATCAAAAGTTACATAAACAAATGTTTGGTGGCGTAACGCAAAAATTATTACGCCACACTCATATTCCACTGTTTATGATGGCATAATCCTCGATCCCTAAATCAATCCAATAGCCAATGTATTAGGCTTATCTGGAAGATGGTGAACAGTACTAGTTACTATCACCATCACCTATGAAAAATAGGAATATATTAATTTCCATGCTTTTGCTCATCTAACTGCCTGCTCAATGTTATAGTCGCGGCCTTGATAATGATAAGGAAAAGTATGGAAATTTCACTAGAGGTCATGGCGTTTCTCGTCGCCGTTGCAACATTAGCCGGATTTATCGATGCGATGGCTGGTGGCGGGGGATTGTTGACCGTTCCAGCTTTACTCGCTGCGGGTATTCCACCTGCACAGGCATTAGCAACTAATAAACTACAAAGCTCTTTTGGAAGTTTCTCCGCAAGCTTATATTTTGTACGTACAGGCATTGTGCAATTAAAACCGATGCGTTTACCTATTTTGTGTACCTTTGTTGGTGCCGCAATCGGGGCTGAAATCGTACAGCATGTAAAAGCTGATTTATTACTAAGTATTATTCCAATTATTCTG
Source organism: Psychromonas sp. SR45-3 (assembly GCF_014163575.1). NCBI lineage: Bacteria > Pseudomonadati > Pseudomonadota > Gammaproteobacteria > Alteromonadales > Psychromonadaceae > Psychromonas > Psychromonas sp. SR45-3. The sequence continues at coordinate 38,121 of NZ_JACJDP010000024.1, read as the reverse complement.
ATTGCGATTTCAAGTTACTTTCTTTTCTCTTCTTCAATCACGCCACATCCAGACGATAAACCGAAACTGTCAGAAACTGCCTTTGCTTTTGTGATTGGTGGAAGTGTCGGGTTTTATGATGGTTTTTTAGGTCCAGGCACGGGCTCTATTTTTACGGTCTGTTTTGTTGCACTAGGGCGTTACGGATTGATCGCAGCAACGGCTCGTACCAAAGTGTTAAATTTCACTTCAAATATAGCAGCGTTGCTGTTTTTTATCATTGCAGGATTACCAATATGGGAGTTGGGATTACTGATGGCAATAGGCGGCTTTTTTGGCGCGCGTTTAGGGGCAAAAGTGGTATTAGGCAATGGTCAAAAAATCATTCGGCCATTGGTGATCATTATGTCAATGACCATGGCGATTAAGTTGTTATGGGAACAGCATTCATTATGGCTTTTATCAATGTTTTAACTCTTTGATTTTGATAATTATTAGGCCGTAAGCAGATGTGTATTGGGCGATATAAAGGCTTTAACTGTTCAAAGGTAAAACAATGCTTAGCCTCTATTTTCATGGTTTTTACAATAGAAAGTGGCACTAATGCAGGGGCGATACCACCGAGTGCAAGTTGTGCTGAAGCGGTATAAGAGTCCATCTCCATTAATGGCTCAATACCTAATGTCGTTAATATATCTAATTGGTAACGGTTAGCTGGGTTCGATAGGTCATTGGTTAATATTTGCTTAGGCAGTGTTAATAATGCGGACTTGCTGACCAATACAAAAGGCTCTTGCCATAGACAAATCATTTTTAGTCCATGGTGTGCAGGGATCTGGCCTGCACAAAAGCCGATCGTCGCTTTGCCCGATTGCACGCGTTCAATAATCCTTGGGGTATGGTGGGTGCTAATACGAATCGCGGCATCCTGTTGACAATAATCCCCCATAATACTGGCAAGGTATCCTGCGACTAAGGTTTCCGAACAAGCAAGCGAAATAATTGTTTCATCCTTTAATGTATGTTGTTCGTAAATACGGCCTTGTAATTCTTGAAATGTAGGGCCAATACTAGCGATCAACTCATTGGCGGCTGGTGTTAAGCGTACATGTCGGCCATCAGGGGTGATCAATTTTTTACCTAACTTCTTTTCTAATAATGCAATACGTTTACTGACTGCAGACTGGCTAATATAAAGCTGACTACCTACTCGACTCATGGTTTTTTCATGGCTGAGCATTAACAAAGTTTCAATGCCTTCAAGTAACATAAGATAAAGGGACCTAATATTTATACAATAAACTATCAATGCTTATTTGGAATAGGTTGGAATAATATCGTAAAAAATAGTAACTAGCGAGTACGACAGCAATGTCTTCTGGCTTATTGACTTATCGTTTGATCCCAATACGGTGGTGTTCCATAATAACCTTCCATAAAATCAATGAAGCATCTGACTTTATTAGGTAATAATTTTCTGTGTGCGTAGACTGCATATAAACCAATCGATTCGGGTTCAAATTCCGGTAATATTTGAATGAGCTCTCCACTTTGCAAGGCTTTGCTGGCGATGAAGGTTGGTTGCAATACGATACCTGCACCGGCAATGGCAGCTTCAACTAATACGTCTCCATTGTTACTGCGCAATTCACTACTCTGGCCACTATTTTGTGCTTTTAACCATTTAAAAACCTCATTATTAGCATCTATTTCCATGTAACTATAATGCAAGTAACGGTGTGTTTTAAGGTCTTCAGGATGAGTTGGAGTGCCATATTGTTTTAGGTATTCAGGTGATGCACATAAAATCACGCGGATCGGGGCAATATGTTTAGCAATTAATGATGAACTTTTGAGCTGCCCGATACGAATTGCAATATCAAAACCTTCATCAACAATATCCACTTTACGATCGTTGAGTTGTAAATCGATATTAACTAAAGGGTATAGTAACTGAAATTTTGCCACTAATTTTGCCATATGTTTTAATGCAAATGAAACAGGGGCACTGATCCGTAAGGTCCCTTTTGGGTTTTGTTGTAATCCACTTAGTTGCGAGTCCATTTGATCAATGCTTAGCAGTATTTGTTGTGCATGTTGGTAGTAATGCGTACCCGCTTCAGTCAAACTTACTTTACGTGTTGTACGATGCAATAAGCGCACATCAAGCTGCTCTTCCAACTTCGATACATACTTACTCACCAGTTGCGGCGACAATTGTATGGCAGACGAGGCATTACTAAAACTACCTTCAGCGACTACAGCAACAAATGCGCGCATTGCATCAATTCTATCCATCACACCCTCTATTTATTATTGCCTTACTTGATTGTTTTAAGGCTCGGTTTATTCGATTGAAATTGCTAAGGCATACTTTGTTAAATGGTTTTGTAACGACTCTATTGTTCGAACACTTCAAAGCTACTATGAAGATAACCGTTAAAACAGATCCTATTGCATATTATCAACGTTTTGTTGTTAATTATTCCTTATTACAGATATTACTCTTTTGTTTTGTTGATAGTAAAGTACATACATCCCACAACAGGGCCAACAACAATAATTATTAATTTTATCAAGGAAAAAACCATGAACTCAGCATTGTTAAACAAAGTACTGTCATCTAAAGCAGGCGTTGCTGCATTAATATTACGTGCTCCAATTGGACTTATTTTAGCTGCTCACGGTGCGCAAAAATTGTTTGCATGGTTTGGGGGCTATGGACTAGAGGGGACTGGACAGTGGATGGCAAGCATAGGAATGACTCCGGGTTACCTAATGGCATTACTTGCTGGGAGTGCAGAGTTTTTTGGAGGAATAGCTATACTATTAGGTTTGCTAACACGCCCTGCAGCAGTGGTTGCGGCTTTTACCATGGTTGTCGCTATATTCTCAGTACACATTAATAATGGTTTATTTATGGCCAATAATGGATACGAATATGCGTTAACACTTTTGGTTGTCCTGGTTGCTATCGCCGTACAAGGTGGTGGTAGTTACAGTTTGGATAACTTACTAAGTAAAAAGTTGAATAAATAACTTAATTATTCCTTCTTTCTTACTTTATTCATTCGTTGTCGCGACTCAGTGCGTGACAACGATCTATTAGTCAGTTTTTTGGTCTGCGTATTACTCTTATTAGCCTGCCTAAGCACTTGAATATTTTGGGGTTAACAAGTTATTACCTATGTAGATCATAGTCGTTACCTAGTACTCAATTGAATATATAAATCTAATTTATTGTTTCGGAGTTAATATGAACAACGTAAATATCGCTTTTATCTCTCATGGTGGTGGTCCTATGCCACTGTTTGGTGACCCTGCGCACGCAGAAATGGTGACTTATTTAAAATCGTTATCCAAAAAAATGCGTAAACCAAGTGCTATTTTATTGGTTAGTGCACATTGGGAAGCAGAGCAGGTGACGATCACTGCGCAGGCAAACCCTGAATTGATCTACGATTATTATGGCTTTCCTGCATCAGCATATGAAGTAAAATATCCAAGCCCGGGAGAGCCTAAGCTTGCTAAACAAGTACAACAGGTATTAAAGCAATCCGGTATAGCAGCTAAACTTGAATATAATAGAGGTTATGACCACGGTGTATATGTCCCATTGACGCTAATGTATCCCGCTGCTGATATTCCTGTCGTTCAGCTTTCATTGGTGAATAGTCTAAATCCTGCACAGCATATAGATATTGGGAAAGCATTACAGTCACTTGATTATGATAATTTACTAGTGATTGGATCAGGCTTTTCATTTCATAATATGAAAGCATTCTTTGCGCCTAATACGGCTGATAGCCAATTAAAAAATCAACAGTTTGAAGATTGGCTAGATATAACCTTGAATGACAAAAATATTAGTGAAGAGGAGCGTAGGGAGAGAATGATAAACTGGGTTCAGGCGCCACACGCTCGCTATTGCCATCCACGTGAAGAGCATTTACTACCCTTACATGTTTGTTATGGCCTAGCAGGTAAAGCAAGTGATGAACATGACAATATAACTATTCTTAACAAACAATCGAGCGCCTTTATATGGCATAGCCAAGTAGAATAATGAAGTGGAAGAATAAAATTTTAGGCTTTGATTTCTTTATATTATTGCTCAATAGCTTACTGGTGTTTTTTAGCGTCATATCAAGGAAATTAGGTCAAATTACAAAAGTATAATGGTCTATTAAAATGAGTTGTTATTACCTCGGATAGCCTATTAATATGTTTCATTACATAACTTCAAATTGATTTTATTCCGTATTTGTATAACCGGTTGTCACTTTACGTAAGTGACTATTGATTTAGGTGATATTACTGGCGCTATAAATCTTTTTTATTGAAAACCTATGAATAAAAGTTAATGATGATATTAAGGTAGAATATAGGTAAAAATTAATTTTAAAGTAAGGGCTAACGAACCAATAGCTTCTATAAGCCGATCGTATTGTTCATTTCAATAAAGGCTAAATCAAGTCCAGCTAAATCAGCTCGTGCGCTCTCTAGCTCCCCGGCTTGATATTTAAGCTGCAACGAATAAGCTACTTTATGGATTTTATCATGAGCATTTTCCAGCTGTTGCATTTCTTCTTCTGTAAATAACTGCTCTTGTTTCCTTAGGCAAACCCAGTTACCACAATGACATAGTTGATTGTCAAGTATTGGCCAAACTATTTTGTTATTAGGGGGTAATAAAATCTGTTTCCTTAGTTTATTTTTCCACTGTGTAGTAATTAGCTTAAATATTTTCAGATTTTTTTGTTTATTATTGTGCTCTTTTTTACTACAAGTGATCCAGTCTTGATTAGGAATATAGTCGCTTAACCATTTGGATAGGGCTGCTGCTGACATCGGTTTCGCTATTCCATAACCTTGAGCTTGTTCGCACCCCATCAGCAATAACAGCAATCCATGCTCATTAGTTTCAACGCCTTCAGCAATAACATTACGATTAAATGATTTTGTTAATGAAACCACACCATCAATAATTGAGTAATCACTTGGGTCATCTAGCATGTCTCTGACGAAGCTTTGATCAATCTTAATCGTTTCCGCAGGTAAACTTCTTAAATGAGTTAATGATGAGTAGCCTGTACCAAAATCATCCAAAGCAAAACTGACACCTAACTGCGTTTGACATTCTTTGATAATATGAGTAATCGTTTTGAGATCACCTAAAGTAGAACTTTCCAAAATTTCTAATTGTAAACATTTAGGTTTAATTGCAGGGTGTTCAGCTAAGCACTGTTCAAGCACAACAAAAAAAGAGGAAGATAGCAGGTGATATGAAGCAATATTAATACTAACTTCAAGTTCAATGCCTTGCTGCTGCCAGTTTTCAAGTTGTTGCATGGCCTCATTGATAACCCATTCTCCAACTTTAATTTCTAATGATGTTCCGTCGATAAATGGTAAGAAGTCTAGTGGTGGTATCATTCCTCTTTCTGGGTGAAGCCAGCGGATTAAGGCTTCGGCTCCAAACACCTCACCTGTCGCCATATTAACCTTAGGTTGATAGTACAATTGAAATTCATTATTGATTAAAGCGCGATTAATTTCTTCTAGCTGCAGGTTCTGTTGAATTATACGTTGGTCTGAATCTGGGCTATATAATTGAGAACGATTTTTACCCGCTAATTTAGATTGGTACATTGCATGGTCAGCGTGACGTAATAGAGTATCTATATCAGCATTATCCGATGGATAAAGTGTCACACCACTAGATACAGTAAGCTTGTGCTCAATATCATCAATAATATAAGGTAGGGCTAATACTTTATGAATACGTTTGATGGTTGCTTCATATTGTGAAGGCGATTTAATATCATTTAGTAGGATGGCAAATTCATCACCACCTTGGCGGGAAACCGTGTCTTCTTCTCTGATACACCCAATAATACGTTCAGAGACTTCAATTAATAAACGGTCACCTGCTTCGTGGCCATAAGTATCATTCACAGGTTTGAAATTATCTAAATCTAGAAAGCACACCGCTAGTTGATGACCTGTACGAATACTATGGGCTATAGATTGATGAAAACGATCTATAAATAAAGCTCTATTCGGTAATTTAGTCAGTACATCATAGTGAGCCATCAGGTTAAGTTTTTCTTGTTGTTGCTTAATGCTGGTGATATCGGAAAATACACCTATATAGTGAGTGACTTGATTTTGTTGATTGATTAGTGATGAGATATTGAGCAGTTCAGCGTAGAGTTCTCCTTTTTTTGTTCTGTTCCAAATTTCTCCTTGCCAATGCCCGTGGGCTTTAATGGAGCGCCACATCTCCTCATAAAACTGAGGGCTTTGCTGACCTGAACCTAAGAAGCTTGGTCTTTTACCCATAACTTCCTGTTTGCTATAGCCTGTTATTCTAACGAAGGCTGGATTAACATCAACAATAAGTTGCTGAGCATCTGTGATCACAATACCTTCATGAGTGTCACTAAATACTTTAGAAGATAGTTCTAGCCTTTCTTCAGCTACTTTACGTTGGCTAATATCCTGAGCAACTACAATAATCGTTTTAGGTAGGCTACCGACTTTATGGGTAGGAGAAATGGTTAGCTCAACCCAAACAATATGCCCGTCTTTATGAATATAACGCTTATCCAGCGTTGTTGATCGTGCTTTACCTTTTAATACTTTATTTCGTTTATTTAAATTGCTTTTTAAATCATCAGGATGTGTGATTTTTTCAAACATATTAGGATCTGACATTTCTTCTTCACTGTAACCAACCATATTGCAAAACTGTTGATTAATACGAATAACTTTTTTGATGTCAAAACTGACTAATGCAACGCCAACCGAGGCTTGTTCAAAAATAGTACGAAATAGTTGTTCACTAACTTCTAAAGATTCCCTAGATTCATATTGATCAGTAATATTACGAACAACACACACAAGTTGGTCGTTCAAATGAATTTTATTAAGTCGAGCTTCTAAGTGAACTACTTGCTTATTAGTGGCCAGTTGATAATTAAAAGTAACAACGTTATCTGTCTGTGTTGTCTGATCTATTTTTGATTGGAATAGTGCTCCTGTATCTTTTGGTAAAATATCTTGTATGCGTTTACCAATAAACTGTTCAGGTGCTTTAAAAAGTTCGCCTTTATTTTGTGTACGATAATCGAGAATTTTTCCATCGGACTGCATACGAAAGTAAGTATCTGGTAGTGCGTTAAATATACTTTGTAGCTCTGCACTATGGTGTAATTTAGCGTTCTCTGCTATTTTTAAATCTGTTATATCCTGTACTATCCCGACCATTAATTTTGACTGACCAGGTGCATCAATTACATGCCCACCTGAAGCTAAAATCCAACGAATCTCACCGTCTTTTCGAATAATTCGGCACTCAATTTTCCAATTTACTTTATTTTCAATAGCTTGTTTAAGTTTGTTGGTTACTTCTATCTGTTCTTCTGGGATGATGTGTTGAAGAAACGTATCTGAGGTCCAATGCGGTACCAATGAGTCGTAACCAAATATTTGGTCGTGTATCAGGGAGCGTTGGGAACTGTGGTTAGCTAGATTAAGAGACCAATTACCTATCTTGCTTTGTTCTAGAACAAGCTCTAAATCAGTATCATCTTTTTTTGTTTTTTCTTCTACCTTTCTATATTTTTGTCTATATTTTGTCGTATCAATAGCTTGGATCATGTAACCCGAAAGTTCGCTATTAGGGGCATAAATAGCAGTTGTCGATACATCCGTATAATAAATAGAACCATCTGCAATTTGGTAACAATCTTCCGTTATTACCGCTTTTTGTTGACTAGCAGCTTTAGCCAACCGTTTTATCCAAAGACTTTCCCATTCAGGTAAATTAGACCATGCTGGCGACTTCCAAAATAGCTTGCCAATATAATTTTCTTTATTCACTCCCTGTGATGTTAACGCTAGGTCGTTAACGTCTAAAATATTTCCTTCTGGTGAAAGTATCGCCATTAAATAAAATGGTTGATTGAAAGCTATTTTAAATAATAACTCCGTATCATTAATAAGTAGGTCAGATGACTTTGAATTGTTTAATTTCATAGTGCCACATCATACAAAGTTGGTAGACAAAACAGGCTTGCTAAAGTTGGTTTTTTTAAAGAAAGTTGAATGTTTGCTAATTTTTTGTATTGATAGAAAAATAACGAATTTTTTGGATAAATTGCAGTGCTTAGCAGTGAATCATGATCAAGATTTGTCATTTTCTTTGTCCTTACTATTTTAGCGGAGTAGTTAATATAAACTTACTATTGATAGAGCACTTCGAAGACAATTTAAATGGTCTGATAGAGAGGAGATAGACCTAATATTAGATGAAAATGGTACATAAATTTTACATTTAAATTAATATAACTCATAAATGTATATCAATATAAATTATTGATCACACGTTAAAAAAATCATTCAATAAACTTAGATAATAACTATTTTGAATCGATTCCAACTCTGAAAGTGATACTACGGCTATTAGCATTAAACAATATATTTAGCGCTATTGTGTGAGGTCACCTACTACAACCTTTTTACTTCTGATGGTGAGATATTTAAATTTAGCAGGGGTATATTCAAAACTAAATTAAGATAGTTATGATTTGAGTTTAATATTTAAATAGAAGCGCCTTAAATTCAGGCTATAAAAAGAGTATTAATGAATACAGAGTCCTTTTAAAGTTTAACTTAATGGATAATATTGCCCCCACTGTCGCTTTACTAAGTTCTTAACCGAACAATGCAAACCACATATATTGTTGGCTTCATGTTTGATTGCTTGTTCGCATTTCAATTATGACTGATAGATGTCGGTAAATAGACTCTGTATTTTTATTTTATTTTTTCGTGATTGTTTGTACTTGATTTCTACCTTTATCTTTGGCGGTATATAATGCTGAATCAGCTCTGCCGATGAATTGTTCTAAAGAATCGCCTGTTTCATATTGCCCAACACCGACGCTGATTGTGATATTAATTAAATTATTTTCTTTGTCTAATTGATAAGGGTGCAACTCTATATATTGACGTAGTTTTTCTGCAACGATTAAACTTTGTTGCAAATCCTCTTTAGGCAGAAGCAAAATAAACTCTTCTCCGCCATAGCGCACTAGTAAGTCATCAGTTCTTAAGGTTTTTCGAATATTGTTCACAAAATGAATTAACACTTTATCTCCAACAATATGCCCATGAGCATCATTTACTTTTTTAAAATAATCGATATCAATTATTAATAGAGAGAGAGGTTGATTAAGCGTATCGGCTTGTTTAAAAAAGCAGATCGACTTTTCAATTAAATAATGTCGATTAAAAACACCGGTTAGATTGTCTCTGTAAGCAACGTCTTGTAATAGACGTTTTGAATGTTCGATTTGCTCAGTACGCTGCTTTATTTTTAGCTCTAAGCTTTCATTTAGTTCCAGTAAGGCTTTGGTTTTTTCTGCAACTCTTTCATTCAACTTATTATTTAAATCTTTCAACAAACTCTGTCTGTATATAAAGGCCGCAATAATGGCTAATACGATAAACAATAACCACCATAATAATTGATAGTTAAATTTATCAATATATTGAATGGATGCATTTTTTTCGGTAATGGTCTTGATTGATTTTTCTGACAAGTTGTCGATCAGTTTGTTAAATATACTTAATAAAAGAGGGTGGTCATTTCTTACCCCAAGGCCAAGCTCTGTTTTTTGGTCAAATTTACCACTGACTTTTAGTTGCCCTAAAAAATCGTCTTGTAAAAAATAGCCAACAGAATCTAAGGCATCAATGAAACCATAGAGTTCGCCTTTAGCTACTTTGTCAAGACCATCTTTTATTGACTTAACATCTACCACGATAATATTGGGGTAGGTATTTTTAATCATATCTTGTTCTGCGTAGCCTTGAACCATGCCAATTTTTTTATTTATTAAGAGATTGAAATTATTAACAAACGGAAGGTCTGGTTTAGTCACCAATACACGAGTAAAAGTTAAGTAAGTTGAAGTAAAGTTAAGAAACTCTTTTCGTTCTTCAGTAACACGTGCAAGTGATAAAAGGTCACACTTCCTTTGTTTGGCAAAAAATAGCGATTCAGTCCATGATTCAGTTCTCACGGTTTCTAATGGAATAGGTAGGCGCTTTCTGAAGATATCAAGAAACTCAGTATGCAACCCAATATGCTCACCTGTACTATCAAAACCATCATAGGGTAACCAGTTAGGATCAATACATATTGTTATCTTTTGCTTATTCTTTAAATAACTTTTCTCCTGCGATGTTAAGAACAAAAAAGGGTTTGTTTCATCGTAAATGAATTGACTGAAATCAATTGACCCTTTATCAACCCCTAGCACCTTATATAAATCAAAGCTCTTTTTAAGTTTATTTTCGTCAAGAACACCCAGTATTGGCGTATTGAGGTAGGCTAATTTTTTAAGTGCTTTTGCTTCAAATAAAAGGGCTGATTTACTTATGTTTTGTTCATTATATTTTTCAAATATTATGTCAACGGTTTCAACTATATTATCAAATGCATATTGCCAACCTTTTAAAGATGCGGATCTAAAGGCTTCGGCCTGTAGTTTATTATTTGCCATAAAGTTTTCACTGGTATACAAAAAATCGCTATACAAATCAAAACCATAATCTTTGGGTGAGAAAGTATTAAAGGGCACTCCCAGTACTTCTAAATCATGTGGGGTTTTTGATACATAACCAGAGATTAAGTCTGTTTTATTATTGATGAGGTCTTTGATATCGTGCGTATGAGGTAAATAAGTTAAGTCTGATTGTTGCACATGGTGTGAACTCAACATGGACTTCAATGATACTTGCTGAGCATCTGCCTGAGTGGTCATGAGCCGTTTACCCAGGAAATCTTTGAACGTATTAATATGAGATGTTTTAGTGCTAAAAATAGCCAAGGGACTAGATTGAAAAAGGGCATACAAAGCGATTATTTTTTTATGTTGGGCTTGTTCTAAAATGAGATTTTCTTTACCAACTGCAAAATCAACTTTGCCATCGGTGACTAATTGCGCAATGTCATTTTGTATCTCAATGCGAAAAGGTTTTATGGTCAGTGCCAAACCCACTTCATTATAAAAGCCTTTTTCTTGGGCCATGTAGTAACCAGCAAATTGAAATTGCTCAAACCAAGAAGCTTGCAAAGTTATTTGCTTGAGTTCATTTGCATGCAATGTATTAACAAACAATGCAGAAAAACAAATACATGCTCTGATACTGATGGGCACTCAGAATTCCTTTTTTGACGATGCAAATTTATATATCAGATATTAAATAAGACTAATGCTTAAAAATTAATCATAACAGATATTTATGAGCGCATATAAACATTTTTTTGACAAAGGAGTTATATAAATAGATTTAAATTCTATACTATGAGTTATCGATCACTATTTTTGTTAAAAAGGAAGGGAGTGAATGAGTGTTGTAACTATCTCATCACATTAGCATTATTTACAGTGTCTACAAAAAATGTACAAAGCCAATGTGATGTTTATCTAATACTTATCTTATGCCTATATTTTCCTGCCCTATGCCTAAGCATAAGGGATAATTAGCATAGCAAGCGGTTATTAAGGTTATCTATTTTTCTTGTATCTCTTTCTTCTTGCTTCTTTGACTTCAATTTTCTTTTTCAATTTTTCTGCCATGATCACTTCCACTTCTAGCTTTTCAACCGCCACCATTTCAGGTATTTCTAAACTTAATAAGCCTAATGCGCCAGAACGCAGCTCATTTAACAAAATTGTTGATACTTTGTAGATATCAAAATGCCCACCTGCGCGCAATGCACCACGACGTTTAGCAATCAGTTCCATTAATTCATGGTCTGATTGCGGTGTTTCATCAAACTCATAACGCTGTTGTAAACGAGGCAAATAATGTTTTATTAAATATTCCGCTGCGTAATATGCAATATCTTCATATTCGATAGCGGTATCTTTAATCGCTCCCGTTACCGCTAAACGATAACCAGAATTTGCATTCTCAATTTTAGGCCATAAAAATCCCGGTGTATCGGACAACATAATGCCACTCGGTAAACGGATACGTTGCTGATTTTTAGTCACCGCAGGTTCATTACCCGTTTTGGCAATAATGCGATCAGCTAAAATATTAATGATGGTGGATTTACCTACATTTGGAATACCCATGATCATGGCACGAATTTGCTTATCTTGCCCTAAGCGATTAGGTAACATTTGCTCACAGAGTTTAGTAATTTGATGAACTTGCTCTGGTTTGCTAGTAGTGATAGCAATTGCTTTTATATCTTGATCTTGTTCTAAATACTCAATCCATCTGGCGGTAATTTCTGGGTCAGCAAGGTCCGCTTTGTTTAATACTTTAATACAAGGCGTTTTCTTTCTGATAGCTGCTATTAGTGGGTTCTCACTACTGTAAGGGATACGTGCATCAACAACTTCAATAATAATATCAACTTGCGGAAGTACTTCTTGAATTTGTTTGTGTGCTTTGTGCATGTGTCCTGGAAACCACTGGATATTCGCTTTGCTCATTTGATTTTACTGCCTTTGAAATTTTTATATCATGACTGATATTTAAGCTTAACATGACTTGAAACCTTGCTTGAAAATTAAATTTGTTAATCGGGAGGAAGGTTTTTAAGTACCATGTTGATATTTTGTTATTTTAACTGATGATCGAATAGATAGACATGTAATTAATGGTTAATAATAAGGATGGTGCAAAAAAATATCTGAAGCTGGTGGCAACAAATTTTTATAGCTCTATTGAGCATTCGAATTAATTCATTTATTACTTAAGGTCTTTTCTACTTGTCGCGCTCAATGACTTTGTTATACTGCCGAAAATTCTCTTACTTTTTGCTTGTTTGTTGATGTATGTCATACAAATATATCTTCAAATGAAGTAGGAGGTTTAATTGATTTTTACGAATCATTAAGGTAATAACTTTTGAGTGTAAAGCTTCTTCTTCAATATTGTCAGCAAATTAAATTGCAATCTACAGTTAGTGGATCAGATTTTAGTGCGCGCACAATGGGAGTGGAGGGTAAGTTACTGCCTATTTTATCGCTACTATGCATTTATACATTCATGTTGTTGAATGGGTTAATTGAAGATATCAGCGAATTAAATCATCTATTAAGTGAAGGGGCTTTTTCTGAGTCTATGTCGGTTAATAGTAGTAGCTTTTTCGATGACCCACTAATGTCGAGTCAATTATTAATTGGTTTATGCTGGTTATTGTTTTTATACTTTCCTGCACGCCGAACGGCGATGGTGTTACGTAAAACAGCGTTGGCTTTTTGCGAAACGCTAAAATCTTTTATTTCCTTCAGTATTCACGGCTGCCGTGCCCCCCCTTTTGTAAATGGTTAATCGCTGCCTGTAGCTTAGCTGTTTTAGTTTTATTGATCTTTGCTTTTTTGTAGCCGCCTGTGCTTGCGATTCACCTCCCTTATTCAATTTACTGATATTTTTTTGGCACTCATTTTTTGTTTTGAGTAAAAAAATACCAGAGGATTTCTAGTCCGTTGTTTTTATGTACCGCCTTTACATTCGCTGTGGTGCATCAAATAACATCTTTTAAATTTTAGGTTATATCTGTTTACTTAATTACATGTGTTTAGTTGATTTATGTCAGTAAGTCATCGTTTTCATTAATTACGTGAATTGGTATGAGTAGGATAGTCCATTGTTAATTCGCAACCTTTGTAAGATAGCTTTAGTGAGTGCAGTGCTCGCATTGTCTGGCTGTTCAGGTGGGATACTCGACCCAAAAGGGCAGATTGGTATTGATGAGAAAAATTTAATCATCATTGCTACTGTGCTTATGTTACTTGTCGTGATCCCCGTTATTGTAATGACTTTATATTTCGCGTGGAAATATAGAGACACACAGACCCATGAAATTTATGCGCCAAAATGGGCACACTCAAATAAAATAGAAGCTTTTGTTTGGGCAGTTCCGATCCTTATCGTGATTATTTTAGGCGTTATTACTTGGCAGTCGACGCATCGTTTAGATCCTTATAAACCGATTGAAGGTAAGGGGAAACATCTGACTGTTGAAGTCGTTTCCTTGAACTGGAAATGGTTATTTATTTATCCGCAACAAGGTATTGCTACGGTCAATGAGTTGGTGTTTCCAGCTAACGTACCGGTTGAATATAAAATTACCTCAGAAAGCACCATGAATTCGTTCTTTATTCCACAGTTAGGTAGTCAAATTTACTCAATGGCCGGTATGCGAACTAAGTTGCATTTGATCGCTAATGAACCAGGTACCTTCAAAGGTATTTCTGCTAACTACAGTGGCGCTGGTTTCTCTGGTATGAAATTTAATGCGATTGCAACGCCTACACAAGCTGACTTTGATCAATGGGTGAGTGATGTTAAAGCGCAAGGGGGGTCATTAACGAAAGCAAATTATGATCAATTAGCTCTAGCCAGTGAGAACAATCCTGTGACTTATTACGGCCGTGTTGATAAAGGCTTGTTCCATACCATTATCATGAAATACATGGCGGGTATGAACGGCATGGGTAAATCGGATAAAAAGAAAGAGATGGGAAGTATGAAAAATTTGCATCATGAAATGGCTGAACATTCAGTTAGCTCAGCTAATAGCCAAGGCGAGGAGTAATTATGTCGTTTTTAGGTAAATTATCGATAGATGCCATTCCGTTCCATGAACCTATTTTAGTGTTCACTATGGGGGCCATTGCTATCGGTGGTATTGCACTTTTTGCACTCATTACAAAGTATAAAAAGTGGGGCGTTTTATGGACTGAGTGGATCACCTCCGTTGATCATAAACGTTTAGGTATAATGTACATCCTTCTTGCTTTAGTGATGTTATTTCGTGGTTTCAGTGATGCGATAATGATGCGCTCACAACTTGCATTAGCAACAAGTGGTGCACCGGGTTATCTGCCACCTGAACATTACGACCAAATATTTACGGCACATGGTGTGATTATGATCATCTTTATGGCGATGCCATTTATGGTGGGATTAATGAACATTATTTTACCGTTACAAATTGGTGCGCGTGATGTTGCTTTTCCTTTTTTAAATAATTTAAGTTTTTGGTTAACAGCCAGCGGTGCCATTTTAATTAATATGTCGCTGATTTTTGGTGAATTTGCTAAAACAGGCTGGGTTGCTTATCCACCACTTTCGGAGTTGACATTCAGCCCTGGAGTGGGAGTAGATTATTATATTTGGGCGCTACAAATATCCGGGCTCGGTACGTTATTAACATCCGTTAACTTTTTAGTGACGGTCTTTAAAATGCGTGCGCCAGGTATGACATTAATGAAAATGCCTATTTTTACTTGGACCTGTACTTGGGCAAATATTTTAATTGCCGCATCTTTCCCAATTTTAACCGCAGTGTTAACAATGCTAACTCTTGACCGTTATCTTGGTTTCCACTTCTTTACTAATGATGGCGGCGGTAATGCCATGATGTACATCAACCTGTTTTGGGCTTGGGGTCATCCTGAAGTTTATATCCTAGTGTTACCTGCTTTTGGTATATTTTCTGAAATTATCTCGACCTTTACTAGTAAACGTTTATTTGGTTATACGTCAATGGTTTATGCAAGTGGTGCTATTTCAATTTTAGGCTTCATCGTGTGGTTACATCACTTCTTCACCATGGGATCAAGCGCTAATGTTAATGCCTTCTTTGGCATGATGACCATGGTCATTGCCGTGCCAACTGGCGTTAAGTTGTTTAACTGGCTGTTCACTATCTATCGTGGTCGTTTACGTATTACCGTACCGGTGCTATGGACCCTTGGTTTCATGGTGACCTTTACGGTTGGTGGTATGACAGGCGTACTTTTAGCGATTCCTGGTGCGGATTATGTATTGCATAACAGTTTATTCTTAATTGCACATTTCCATAATACGATCATTGGTGGTGCGGTATTTGGTTACCTTGCTGGTTTCTCTTTCTGGTTCCCTAAAGCGATGGGCTTTAAGCTTAACGAACGTTGGGGTAAAGGCGCATTTTGGTGCTGGATCATTGGATTCTTTGTTGCCTTTATGCCGCTTTATGTACTTGGTTTCTTAGGCATGACACGTCGTTTAAATCATACCAATAATCCTGATTGGAATATTTGGTTATACATTGCGATGGTGGGTGCTGTGATCATTATGTTCGGTATCATTTGTCAAGTAATTCAATTGTACGTGAGCTTTAGAGACCGTGAAGCGCTTGATGATAAAACAGGTGATCCGTGGAATGGCCATACACTTGAATGGGCAACCTCTTCTCCTCCACAGTCTTATAATTTTGCCGAAATTCCGCACATCGATGACATTGATGCATGGACGGATATGAAAGAAAAAGGCCAAGTTTATCAAACCCAAACGAGCTATGAACCTATCCACATGCCTAAAAATACAACGGCAGGCGTGTTTATGGGGATCACTTTAACGGCATTCTGTTTCGCCATGATCTGGCATATTTGGTGGTTAGCGATTATTGGTTTAGTGGGCGGTATTGCTGTCTTTATACAACGTTGTTATAGCAAAGATGTTGATTTTTATGTGCAACCACAAGAGATATTAGCAACAGAAAAAGCCCATAATTTAAGCGCAAGTAAGGGGAACAATGCATGAGTACTGTTAGTGCACAAATAGATACTAAAGTAGTATCTCATGAGCATCATGATGCTTCCGGAGATACGATTTTTGGCTTTTGGTTATACCTAATGACTGACTGCTTGTTATTTGCCTCGTTCTTTGCAACTTACGCGGTGTTATTTATGAATACTGCGGGTGGTGTATCGGGTAAAGATATTTTTGAACTAGATTTTGTGGCAGTAGAAACTGCCGCATTATTGATCAGTAGTATTACTTTTGGGTTTGCCATGATTGCTGCGCAAGGGCAAAAAAAGGGTTGGACCTTAAATTGGTTATTGATTACTTTTTGCTTAGGCGCTTCATTTATCGCGATGGAACTTTATGAGTTTACTCACCTTATCGAGCATGGTAACGGCCCTCAAGGGAGTGCTTTCTTGAGTTCATTTTTTGCCTTAGTCGGATTACATGGTTTACATGTAACAGCTGGTTTGATCTGGATGACGGTAATGATGATAGAGGTTGCTCGTCGTGGTCTTGGTAACGCAACTGTGACACGTTTGAGTTGCTTAAGCTTATTCTGGCACTTTTTGGATATTGTTTGGATCTGTGTCTTCACGGTTGTTTATTTAATGGGAGCAATGTAATGAGCCATAACGAAATACAGCATGATGCCTCTCATGGTAGCGTCAAAACCTATCTAATTGGTTTTCTATTATCTGTTATTTTAACTGCCATTCCATTTTATGTGGTGATTAGTGGAGACTTTTCAAAAGCCACTACGCTGTGGAGCATTGTTATTTTAGCAATAGTACAAATTTGGGTGCATTTGAAATACTTTTTACACCTTAATTTTATTACCGAAAGCGGTCGTGCTAACAGCTTCTCATTCCTGTTTAGTGCGCTCATTATTATTATGGTCGTGGGATTATCTGTTTGGATTATTTATGCATCAAACGCAATGATGATGTATTAAATTAATCAACCTTGCGACAATCGTTTGTCGCAAGGTTATTTTCAATCAGAGTTGATACAAGGATACGTAAAAGTTTGTAAGCTTAGTAAAGCGTATTAAACCGAGTTATAAATGGCAAAAAAGAGGTTAAAGATGTTTCGTCGTTATTGGAGTGTGACCAAGCCGGGTATCATTATGGGTAATTTTATCAGTGTAGCGGGTGGTTTTTTACTCGCTTCACGTGGTGATATTGATCCATGGTTGATGATCGCAACGTTATTAGGTTTATCTTTTGTGATTGCTTCTGGGTGCGTCATTAATAATGTGATTGATAGAGATATTGATATCAAAATGGCGCGCACACGTACGCGAGTGACGGTAACTGGCGAAATGTCTGCATTGACAGCTTTATGCCACGGTGTTGTATTAGGGATCATTGGTTTTGGTTTATTGATTACTTATACGACGTCGGCTGCTGTATTTTTTGCTGTATTTGGTTACGTTATTTATGTCGGTGTATATAGCCTATATATGAAACGTAACTCTATTTATGGCACATTTATCGGTAGTTTATCCGGCGCGGTACCACCTGTGGTCGGCTATTGTGCAGTAACAGGGCGCTTTGATATGGAGGCGTTGATATTATTAGTGATGTTTAGTTTATGGCAAATGCCACATTCTTATGCGATCGCTATTTTTCGCTTTAAAGATTATCAAGCGGCTAATATTCCAGTGCTACCAGTAGCTAAGGGGATTGATAAAGCAAAACGCCATATTGTGCTTTATATTGCCATCTATGCGTTAGTAGTCATGCTATTGCCTATTGGTGGCTATACTGGCGCGGCCTTTATGGCGGTTGCTTGTACGACTAGTTTTTGGTGGTTGCTAATGGCATTGCGCGGTTATCGCCGTGATATTGATGTGGTTGGTTGGGCTCGACAAGTGTTTGGTTTTTCTATTGTTAATATTACGGCATTGAGTATTGCGATGGCGATGGATTATCAAATGATTGCTCCGCAATTCGCACTATTGAATTGAATTGAATTAAATTAAAGGAGGTTTTGATAGTGCTAGCTAGTCGTTACTTTTGCTGGTAATTAACACTCCTAGTAATTGAATTATTGGCTATTAATATCATCCGCAACTAATATCATTCATGACTAAATTGATTGATAGCTATGGTTATTAAAACTTGGATTCAAATAGTAAAGCTTAAACAGGCAAACTAAAAAAGGCGTTAAGTTAATACTTAACGCCTTTTTGTTTTTATTCAACCTTTTTTGTATTTATTCAACTTGGTTGAGCAGGCTTTTAATCTTGGTTATGTTCACTATTTTTTCATCTACTTTTAAATAAGCAATTGCTTCAGTAAATACCACCGTTGCTTCAATGACACCGGGCATATTAATTAATTGCTCTGCTACTTCTCCTGCTTGTTTTTCATTTTCAACATTAATGGTAAAGCTTAAGTTTTTAGATTTTTTAAGTGGGCTCATTCCTAAACTAATGATTAACCATATACAGCAGATCACTGCCATCACTAAGAAAATAGATTGTTCACCAAAACTGCTAGCAATGGCTCCTCCTAGTACGCCGCCGCTAAAAGCACCTAAAAATTGGCTACTAGAATAGATACCCATTACACTGCCTTTCACACCAGCTGGGGCAAGGCGCGATAATATAGAAGGCATTGTTGCTTCTAAATAGTTAAATGCAGTGAAAAACATGATCACTGTGATCACTAGGCCGGTAAAACTTGTTGGCAAGTACCAAAGTAGAAATAGCGCGAGGGTAAGTAATAAAACCGACGCGGATAACATTTGTTTTTCTTTTTGCTTTTTAATCGCAAAAATCATAAATGGCACCATCAAAAAGAATGAGCCAATTAATGTGGGCAAGTACAATTGCCAATGATCTTCAAGCAGTAAACCACTTTCAACGAACTGTTTAGGTAATGTAATAAAACAAGCGGTCATTGCCATGTGAAGCGCAAATACACCAAAATTTAAGCGTGATAATTGTGGGTGGCGAATTAAATTTTTGAGTTGAGCTGGTAAAGCAACACTATCACCACGTGGGGCTTTATTGACAGAATGAGGCACTAGAAATTGAATTAATAACATTGCAAAAATAGTTAACAGTGCAATAAACCAGAATAGCCCGCTTAACCCAAAGGCCTCTGCCACAATAGGGCCTATTATCATCGCAATAGTAAATGATAAACCAATAAACATGCCAATGGTTGCCATCACTTTAGGGCGTTGTTCTTCACGGCTTAAATCTGCGGCTAATGCCAAAATAGCACTCGCAATTGCACCGGTTCCCTGTAATGCTCGGCCCAATACTACACCATAGATAGTGTCTGACATGGCAGCCACAATACTACCTAATAGAAAAATTAATAAACCAATCAAAATAATGGGTTTACGGCCATATTTATCAGATAAAATACCCATGGGAATCTGTAACATAGCTTGAGTCAAGCCATAAGCACCTATCGCTAATCCGATCCAGATTGGGCTATAGCCTATTAACTGTTCGCCATAAATAGCAAAAACAGGCAGGATCATAAATAAACCCAACATACGCAGACCAAAAACAGCAGCTAAAGAAAAAGCCGCTTTTTTTTCAATACTATTTAAACCGTTAGAACTCATAAAATATCTTAATGTTGTCTATACCCTAGATGGGCGAAGTGTTACAGAGGATGTGATGATTATTTTATCACGCTATTAAGAGGACACAACCCGCAAAGCTAAGTAATACCGATTTCGCTAAAAGCTGAAAAATCTTGCTAGTTAAGATGCGCACTTCTGTGTTAGACATTTTGTAAAGGAAAAATCATTTAACGCAATTACTTAATGGAATGAATGGTATAAAATCTTCGACACTAGATATTCGAATTATTTATTGTTAGTGATAAGCTAATTCTTATTACTTGAATTCAAGATCGTAAATAATCTAAAGGAAGGGATAAATGCCAATTCGTAAATATAACGACGATGATTTTGAAGCATTACAGAATATTTATAATATCGCTAGACCCGATGAGTTTTATGCAGAGCAGGGGTGTTTCAACTTTATACCTTTAGCGGATGATGAATATATTATGTTCATGTTAGGTGAATCAGAAGTGTTTGTTTATGAACAAGGCGGTATATTTGGTTTTTGTGGTTTTACCGGAAATCGTATCAATTGGCTTTTTGTCGACCCTAGCCGTAGAGGTTATGGCGTAGGCTATAAACTACTACAATATGTTTTAAATAAACTAGAAAAAGGGGCCACATTGTCGGTGTGGAAATCAAATCAACGCGCGCAATCGCTGTATAAAAAGCTTGGTTTTCGTATAGATGATGAATTTCAAGTCGGCTTTCAAGGCCATAAAATAATGGTGAATACCATGGTTTACCCTTAAACGAATCGTGCGATACCGCCTGTATTGGTTATTCGTATCCAAGCATAGGTGATCACTTAATCTGCTAACATAGACTTATAATACAAATGATAACAGGCGAAACCGTGATGGATTTAATAATAGAAATAGGAACTATTGATGATGTGTTACTCGTTAACGCTTTTACTCCTGAGTTTGGACAACGCCATACGCAGCAATCAATCTCTGCTAGATTAAATGCAAAAAACTCGCTCATTTTAGTGGCAAAAATAAAGGGGATTGCCGTTGCTTACAAAATTGGCTATGCGCTATCGAAGAATGCATTTTATAGTTGGTTAGGTGCTGTAGCTCCCTCATATCGTCGACAAGGCATTGCCAATCAATTACGGGTTTATCAAGAGCAATGGGCAGTCAACGCGGGGTATAGTTGCATCAATGTCAAGTCCATGAATCGTTACCCTACGATGTTACAGTTGTTAATTAATAGTGGTTACCAGATCCATGGATATCAAGCGAATGAAGATGATAAATATGGCGAAAATGGTAAAATTTTATTTATAAAAAAGTTGATATGATATTTAAGTCAACGGGGTGGTAACAGCTATATACCTTGAAGTATCATGTGGTTGTATTGTGCAGATAAGATCACATTTTTTACATTAAACTTTAAACAATAAAAATTAAAATATATCGTTGTTGTTTGCAGATTGAATATTGCTTTAAAAACAGCACTCAGAGTCAGTTAATAAGGATTTAATATGCAATCAACATCTAGTCAATCGCAAGGGTTATTGCTTTTTAGGTTGTCTCAGCTTCAAAATTTTGCGCTAGGCACCTTAAAAATAAAAGAACTTGTTCCTTATATGCCACTTACTCAATTACCTAATGCTGATGCCAATATATTAGGTGTGGCTAGTATTCGAGGACGAACGCTACCTATTATCGATATGGCCGCTGCGGTAGGTTACCCGGCGATGAGCGAAGCTGAAAAAAAACAAGCAACCATCATTATCACCGACTGTAGCCGCATGCATATTGGATTTTTGGTGCGAAAAATAGAGCGTATTGTCGAATGTAATTGGAAAAATATTGAGCCACCACCTAATTCATTAGGGCATAAAACCTATATTACCGGTATTACTCGTTTTGAAAATCAGCTTATTCAGCTATTGGATGTAGAATTATTGCTGGCTGAGCTGTTCCCAGATAATGATCAAAAAGCGGTGGAAATCACTGGTGTACAAAAAGGGCTATTGCAGAATTCTCACATTTTATTAGTTGATGACTCTTCCGTTGCACGTCGTCAATTAGAAAGTGCATTGACCAAAATTGATGTACCCTTTAAAGTTTGTAAAAATGGTAATGATGCCTTTGCCGTCATGAAGGAATGTGCTGCAAAAGGCAACCCCATTGATATATTGGTCAGTGATATTGAGATGCCAGGTTTAGACGGCTATGAATTAACCTTTGAAGTACGAAGTGAGTCTGCCATTGCTGATACGTATGTAATTCTACATAGTTCGCTTTCTAGTGCAATGAGTGTGGACCGTGCAACTCAAGTTGGTGCAGATCAAGCCTTAGCTAAGTTTGATGCAAAAGAACTGGTTAATGCGATGTTGATAGGCGCTAAAAAGAATCAATAGTAAGTCGCTGAAGTGACCGTTTATTAGGAGCTGACTGTATTAATTACTATGTGACTCTCGCCTGGAAATGGAAATGATTAACATACGGGCAATTGTTTCATAAGTACTTTATTAGGAATAACAAACAGTGAATAAAATTATTGTACCGGTGTTAACGGCGTCACTCATTCATCAATGTGACCAACAATCTAGCGCAGCCTTAAATGAAACAAAAGTAAGCAATACTGAATTAAGTACCAAAGAAATAAACACTGTCGAATTACAGGTAACTGAGCAAGCAAGTTCGGTTAAAGGTCGTTACAAAACTGGATCTTCGTTCTTTAATGATATGGCCTATTCAGTGGAAGATTATAATGGCTTGTTTATTACCGATAGAATAGAGGCGCATAATTTCCGTCATCGCATTAGTCAACCGGGTTACATTAGTTCATGGCATGTCGCTGGTGACCCTACATTAATCATTATCCGTTCAGGCACATTACGTATTACCTTACGTAGTGGAGAATACCGTGATTTTAGCGCTGGAGACCTGTTCGTCGCCGAGGATCGTTTACAAATTAATGAAGCATTCGATGACCTCGTTCATGGCCATCGTGCGGAATTAATTGGTGATCAAACGCTAATGGCCGTTCATATCAAACTCGCTTCTATATAACAGCACCCGTAATTAAACCCATATAATATTAAAAATAAGACCATGAAAATGGAATAAGCCAACATGTTTAAGATTAAACGATTAAGGGTAAATAATAAGAGGTTATAGATGTCAAAAATAGCATTAATTACGGGTGCAAGCAGAGGTATTGGCGCTGCCACCGCAATAAATTTAGCGGCTAAAGGTTATGACATTTGCATTAACTATAAATCAAACGACGTTGCTGCAAATAAAGTGTTGTATGAAATACAGCAATTAGGTAGAAAGTGTATTGCTGTAAAAGCAGATATTTCTGATGAAGATGACGTTGTTCGTTTATTTAAAATCATAGATGAAAAGTTAGGACGATTATCGGTACTGGTAAATAACGCGGGCATTCTATTACCTCAAAGCCGTGTTGAAGATTTAACCGCTGAGCGTATCAATACAATATTAACCACTAATATTACTAGTTACTTTTTATGTTGCCGTGAAGCCATTAAGCGGATGTCTACTAAACACGCAGGAAAAGGGGGCGCTATTGTCAATGTATCTTCTGCAGCCGCACGTTTAGGAGGAGCAAATGAATATATTGATTACGCAGCGTCAAAAGGAGCGATAGATACATTAACGACGGGGTTATCCATCGAAGTGGCTAATCAAGGTATTCGCGTTAATGGTGTCAGGCCAGGATTTATTGAAACTAGTATGCACGCAGATGGTGGTGAACCAGATAGAATAAACAGAGTCAAAAGCAGCATACCTTTGGGACGTGGCGGCCAACCTGCTGAAGTCGCTTCGGCTATTGCTTATTTGTTAAGTGATGAAGCTTCTTATATTACCGGCTCATTTTTAGAGTTAGCGGGTGGTAAATAGTAATGCTTTTCTGAGCCAGTCGCTAATGAAGTTGTTGTTCAAGTTGCCTATCAAGCAAAGGTCCAACACCCCCTCAAAAAAAACCAAGGGTAAATGATGAGTCGAGTAACCAATAATACAAACAATGATGCGATCACTGCTGATGATGTTTTATCATTTTGGTTTGAGCAAATTGAGCCGTCAAAGTGGTGGGTTAAAGATCTGCAATTAGACGTGCAAATTAAACAACGATTCTTAACTATACATCAGCGAGCAAAGCAGTGTGAATTATTCGATTGGCGACATTCTGCGAAAGGACGTTTAGCTGAAATCATCATCTTAGATCAGTTTTCTCGGAATATGTTTCGAGATAGTGCTGATGCTTTCTCATCAGATCCCTTAGCGTTGGTATTAGCGCAAGAAGCGATTGCATTAGGTGTAGAAAATGAGTTAACAGCCGTTGAGCGTTGTTTTTTGTTTATGCCCTTCATGCACAGCGAATCTTTAAAAATTCATGATGTTGCCATCACATTATTTGAGGGCAATGGCATTCAATACAATCTTGATTTTGAAATACTACACCGCGATATCATTGCTAAGTTTGGACGTTATCCGCATAGAAATTCAATTTTACAGCGACAATCTACAGCTGAAGAAATAGTCTTTTTAACACAACCTAATTCATCTTTTTAATTGCTAGATTGCTAGCTGTTATATAGCTGAAGCATCATTATTAGTACTTAATACTTCGCACATCATATTTTACGCGAGTCTAGTATTTTACAATTATCAATAGGCTATTTATATGCACATTCATTGTTACCTTCTAAAACCTTTATCTCATCGCTTCAATGATCGCCTCAATCGTTGGTACTTGAGTTTCTTTAAAGTATTGCTTTGTGGTTTTTTAGTGCTGAGTTTCAACGCCAGTGCTGCGCAACCCGTTAACGAGGCTGCAATAAAACTTATTATGGGTAACTTTTCACAAGGCGACCTTAAGGGGTGGGAAGAGAAAATTTTTTCAGGTAATACTAACTACGTACTTGTTGTTGAAGAGGGTGGAGATAATGGCATCACTCAGGAAAAACTTAAAAAGAGATTAAGAGCAAGCAGTGATAATAGTGCTTCAGGACTCTTTAAAGAGCAACGTATTGATTTGCACAAAACACCTTACCTGCATTGGTCTTGGAAAACAGAACATTTATATTCTGGTTTGAATGAACTTAAAAAAGCAGGGGATGACTTTGTAGCACGTATCTATATCGTTATAGATGGTGGTATGTTTATGTGGAAAACAAAAGCCCTAAATTATGTTTGGTCGTCCGCTTTTAAGCACGAGCAATTTTGGCCTAATCCTTACACTTCCAATGCGACTATGTTTGCCGTTGAGTCAGGCCCTAACAATCTAGGTAAATGGATGAACTATAAACGTAATGTGCGTGACGATTTAAAAACTACTTTAGGAAAAGAGGTACGTTATATCGATGCAATTGCAGTGATGACTGACAGCGACAGTTCAGGGCAAAAGGCGATCACTTATTATGGAGATATCTACTTTACTGCGCAGTAACAGCGATTATTGCTAGACAATATTGAGAGACAGTATTGCTGTCGTTACCGTGAGCGTACTTTAAAGTGTAAAAGGCTGATGTTAAAAGAAGTTAGTCATTTAAAAAAGCTGTTTAATAAACGAGATGACGACTGAACAGGAGTACATTTTATGATCTTTAAAAAGTATATTAAAAAATATAAGTACTTTAAATTTAAAAAGTTAAGTGTTCAATGGTGGCTACTGATTTCGTTGATGTTTGGCATGACAGCTTGTTCAACTAAAATAGCTTATAACAATCTAGATTGGATAGCCTCTTGGTATATAGACGACTATGTTACGTTAACTAATACACAAGAAAAACAACTTGATAACAGCGTTGAATCTTTGCTGTTGTGGCATCGCACGAGTGAACTACAAAACTACGTGGTGCAAATTAAATATATCAAGATTGACCTTAAGAATGGCATAAAACCTTCGACCATCAAACAGTACATTACTTCTTTAAAACAATTTGTAGATGTGATGCTCCTTAAGGCTGAGCCTGAGATAATGCAATTGGCTTATTCATTATCAGATAAACAAGTCACTGAGTTTTTGTCTGAAATAGAACAGCAAAATATTAATAAAATAGAAAAACATAACAATAGTAATGAACAAGAGCGCTTAACTAATCGTTTCGATCGTATAGAAGGGCAAGTCACCTCATTTACAGGGGCGATCACTGAGCCACAAAAGGTACTACTGAGTGAATTAAATCAGTCATTATTATCTGCTTTTTATCTACGTATTCAGTTTCGTCGGGAGTGGGCAAATTTAATCGCCTCGGCTTATCAAGTTCGCGGCCAGGCTAATGGTGATAGCGACAGTCAACGTTTGGCATTTGAACAAGCATTAAGGCCGGCTCTCATGGATTCGAATAGTATTCGTTCCGAGGCTTATTTAGCTGTATTCGAGCATAATCAGACAGTATGGGCTGACTTTCTTAGTCAATTAATTGCTTCATTAAATACAAAGCAGTTAAGCAGTGTACAATCAAAACTGGATGATACTATTGCAGATTTAGAGGCGTTATATTAAGCCTTATTAATTAGCTTTTACATTTTTTGTATTAGGTAGTAAGCAATGTTTTTTTATTTTTAGTCTTTTATTGAATGGGGTATATTGATGGTTTGTTGGCCATGTTTGTTAACATTAGAAGGGGATGACGAGCTTATTTATTTAGCTGATGAATCCGAGTTTATTAACGAATGCCAAGAGTTAATTGTGAGTGATGATGACGCTGTCGTTGATTCAAACGGAATGACCTACTTGATCAAGGCAGTGGAGAGTGATCTGCAGTTGGTGAAAACTGAACGTGTTTTTTCTACGCAAGAAGTGACACAATTAATACGAGATCATGAATTTAGTAAAGCAAATGTTTGCCTGACTAAAATTGAATTTATCAATATACCTAGTGCGATTCAATCTTTGGTTTATTCTGCATAAGGTAACAAAATCGACACAATATAAGTTGATACTGTAAGGTAGTAATGCAACACAGCAACACAATATAAAAACCTTGAGAGCTGATGTTATGCAGTAATATTACAATGCAGAGCAGCAATAAGCGCAATAAAAACGACAAAATATAAATAATGATTGATGGTGATAGAAAATAGACGAGTGAATTTTTAATAGTGGAGCAATAAAATGAAATTGATTGTAGGAACGGGTTCAACATGGTCACTAAGAGTGTGGATATGTTTACAGCTAATTAAAGTAGAAGCATCTGAGCAAGTGATTGATTTAAGCTGTACTGATCACCAAGCAAAAATTTTAGAGTATTCACCAAGTGGACTTGTACCTGCCTATATTGATGGCAACATTGTGATTAATGATTCGCTAGCAATTATTGAGCACCTAAATGAACATTCACATGGTGCGCTTTACCCTATTAGTGTTAAACAGCGAGCCTGTGCACGAAGTTTATGTGCAGAAATGCATGCTGGTTTTACCTTATTACGCGAACAGTTGCCTTTCATGTTAAAACCTATAAAAACACCGGTAATATTGAATGAACAAATTCACCAAGAGTTAGCCCGTGTGGAGACTATTTTTGAAAGTGCGACCTTGCCTTATATGTTTGAGCTTGCCGGTGCAGTCGATGCCTTTTATGCCATTTTAGCATTTCGTCTTAATAGCTATGGGATTACATTGCCAGGTAAAGCAGGAGAGTATCAGCAAAGCCTTTTAGAGTGGGATTTATTAAAAAATGCTATTAAACAAGCTGAACATTGGGAAAGTATGTGTGCAATTAGTTAACGGGTTTATCGACGTTATATAGGCAGTTAAATAAACGGGCAGAGAAAGTTAACATTTAACTTCGATTATAACTTCATTGCTTACGGGCTTGCACCTATAATAAAAAGGCTAACTCACGATAAGTGAATTAGCCTTTTTAATGCTGATATCACGCTATTTGTTTGTTAGGACCGAGCGCGTTTTTTTAACCATCTTCAGAATTAAAACAAAGAATAAAGGTGCAAAATAAATCACTAAGCAGGTTGCTGCAATCATACCACCAAGCACTGAAGTACCAATCGCATTACGGGCATTTGCACCAGCTCCGGTACTGATCACTAAGGGTAAAACACCTAAACCAAATGCTAATGATGTCATAATGATCGGACGTAAACGCATTTCACAAGCTTTGACTGTAGCATCAATTAAGTTCATTCCTTTTTCATATAACTCTTTGGCAAACTCGACAATCAAAATGGCATTTTTAGCAGTTAATCCGATGGTGGTCAGTACGCCTACTTGGAAATAAACATCGTTTTCAAGACCTCGTACCATAACAGCTGCTAACGCACCCATAATACCTAACGGTACAACTAAAATGATCGCGATTGGAATACTCCAACTTTCATAAAGCGCTGCCAAACAAAGAAATACCATCAATAGCGAAATACCATACAAAATAGGTGCTTGGTTACCTGCTTCTAACTCTTGATATGACATACCTGTCCAACTAACTTGTACATCACTAGAAAGCTCTGCTGCTATTTTATCAACTTCAGCCATTGCATCACCGGTGCTATAGCCTGGTGCTGCTTCACCTAATATTTCGACTGCAGAGTTACCATTAAAACGTGATAATTGCGGGGATCCTGTTCCCCAATGCGAGGAACTGAAAGCTGACAATGGCACCATTTCACCTTTATCATTACGGATAAACCAAAGATTCATGTCTTCTGGTGTCATACGATATTCAGCATCTGCCTGTATATAAACCTTTTTAGATCGACCTCTGTCTATAAAGTCATTTACATAAGAAGAACCCCACGCAATAGATAATGAGTTATTAATATCATCAATATCGAGACCTAATACTTTGGCTTTTTCATAATCAATATCGAGGTAAAATTGTGCCGTATCTTCTAAACCATTTGGTCTTGAATTTTGTATCAATGGGCTTTGTGCTATTTTTTCCAATAGTTGGTTACGTACTTCAATGAGTTTTTCATGACCAATACTACCCACATCCTGAAGATAAAAGTCAAAACCAGTCGCTTGCCCTAACTCTCTAATAGCAGGGCTACTAAAAGCAAATACAGATGCTTTTTTATAACCTGAAAAATGCTTCATCGTACGTGCAATAATAGCGTCTGCATCCGTACCTGGTGCAGTTCTTTCTCCCCAGTCTTTTAAACCAACAAACGCCATGCCGGCATTTTGGCCCGTTCCAGAAAAGTTGAAACCTGCAACGGTAAAAACAGAAGTGACTAGATCTGGCTCATTTACTTTAAAGTATTCTTGTACTTCGGTCATGACGGCATTAGTTTCTCTTAACGTTGAGCCCGTTGGCGAAGACACCATGACCATAAATGAACCTTGGTCTTCATTAGGCAAAAAAGAGCTTGGTAATGAGTTGTATAAGTAAACAGTACCGCCGAACAATAGGAAATAGATTAAAGAAAAACGAATCGGACGCAATAATAAGTGTTTAATAGATGTGTTATATTTTCCTAATAATTTGTCAAATAAACGGTTAAATATTTCGAATACTTTAAGGTTTTTTTCTTTATCAACCGGTTTTAGCAAAGTCGCACACAGTACCGGTGTTAATACTAAAGCCACTAATACTGATAATCCCATTGCAGATACAATAGTCAGAGAGAATTGTTTATAGATAACACCCGTAGAGCCTGACATGAAGGCCATGGGAATAAAGACCACCATCAATACCATAGTAATACCGACTAACGCGCTGGTAATTTGTCCCATTGATTTTTTGGTTGCTTCAAATGGGGACAGTTTTTCTTCATGCATGATTCGTTCGACATTTTCGACAACAACAATCGCATCATCAACCAACAAGCCAATGGCTAACACTAACCCAAACATGGTTAAGGTGTTGATAGAGAAGCCCAATACCGACATGATGGCAAACGTACCCAGTAATACAACAGGTACCGCAATGGTTGGGATTAACGTTGCGCGAAAATTTTGTAAAAATAACAGCATGACTAAAAACACTAATACGATTGCTTCTATTAATGTTGTGACTACTTCACTAATAGAGATTCGAATAAAGGCATTGGTATCGACTGCTTTCGCAATCTCTAAACCGGTAGGAAATGACTCAGATAATTGTGCTAATTTTTCATCTACTCCTGCTTGCGTATCTAATGAATTTGCACCTGAAGCAAGTGTTATTGCTATACCTGAAGTTGCGTAGCCATTAAAAGTAGGGATAACACTCGAACTTTCACTTGCAAGTTCAACACGAGCAACATCTTGAAGCCGGACCTGAGAACCATCTGAATTAACTTTAAGGTAAATATTTTTAAATTCATCTACCGTTGTTAATAAACTTTGTGCTGTGATAGTGGCATTAATTAATTGTGACTCTGTTGAAGGTGTGCCGCCTAATTGTCCTACAGTGACTTGGCTATTTTGTGCTGATACTGCAGTAGAAATATCTACTGGTGTTAAGTTATAACTATTTAATTTAGCTGGATCTAACCAAATTCGCATGGCGTAAGATGGACCAAAAACAGTCACACTACCCACACCATTTACACGGCTAATAATGTCTTTAATGTTTGAGTTTGCATAATCTTGAATGTCTCCTGCACTCATCGAACCATCTTCTGAATATAAGGTAGTCACAGAGATAAAACCAGACGTACTTTTAGTGACAGATGTACCTGCATTTTGTACTGCAGTAGGTAAGCGACTGCTGACTTTTTGTAAGCTATTTGATACTTGCACCTGTGCAGTATCGGGGTCGGTATCTGCACTAAAAGTTAATGTTATTTTTGCGCTACCAGAAGAGTCACTGGTTGATGACATGTAGAGTAAATTATCTAGCCCTGTCATACTTTGTTCAATAACCTGGGTCACAGTATCTTCAATGGTTTTAGCTGATGCACCCGTGTAGCTTGCCGAAATAGATATTGCTGGTGGTGCAATAGTAGGGTATTGCGCTACGGGTAATGTCAAAATAGAGGCTATACCCGCCATCATAACAACAATGGCAAGCACCCAAGCAAAAATAGGTCTGTGAATAAAAAAGTTAGACATGTAATTAATCCTGATCTTTTGATTGATTGTCAGTTTTTGTTGTTGCAGTGTTAGAGGCATTATCAACAATGACTGTTAAGCCGTTTTTAACTTTAGCTAAATTGTTAATGACGACATTATCACCTGCTTTTAATCCCTCTTTAACAACCCATCCGTTATCTACTTCATTACCCAATACGATAGATTTTTTTACAATTTGATTGTTATCATCAACAATAAATACCGAAGGTAGTCCTGACTGGCTTCTTACAACAGTTGATTGTTTTACAATAAGGTAGTCACGCGCTTCTGGCATTGAAATTTTAGCTCTAACATACATTCCAGCTAACAGGGCATTATCTGGATTTGCAATAATTGCACGTAAAGCGACTGTGCCCGTTGAACCATTAGTTTGAGTATCTGTAAATTCTAAGTGGCCAGTTTGATCATAAATAGTGCCATCTTCTAGCGTGATAGAAACAGGGACAGTTGGGTTTTTAGTCGTAGCATTTTTAAATTCTTGTTGTATTTTATAAAAAGCAACTGCAGATTGTTGCATATCAATATAGACATTATCAGTTTGAATAACAGTGGTAATGTAGTCTGATTGGCCTGATGTTAATAGTGACCCTTCTGACACTTGAGAGAAGCCTGCATTACCTGATATAGGTGCTTTAATTTTGGTGTAAGATAATTCTATATTTGCGTAATCTAACGTTGCTTGGCGAACTGCTACTTCAGCTTTGGCCTCTAGGTATGCGGCTTCTGCAGAATCAAATAATTGTTGGCTACTTAGTTTTTTCTTTAATAGCTGGGCATAACGTGCCATTTCTTTTTTTGCATTTCTTTCACTGCTTAAAGCTTTTTTTAGTTCAGCATTAGCACTGTTAACGGTTGATTGATAAGTCGTTGGGTCTATTTGAAAAAGGACATCTCCCTTTTCTACATAGCTGCCTTCTTTGTATAAGCGGCTTTCTATTATACCAGTGATTTGTGGCCTTACTTCAGCTTCCTTAAAAGCGGTAATCCGCCCTGGTAATTCGGTAGTTAAGCGTAATGTGGAATAGGTTAACGTTGAAGTATCAACGTGGATACTCTGCACCGGCCTTTTATTAGTCTCAGTTTGGTCACTACACCCCAATAAACCCAAGGGTAGGATTAATAAAAATAAAGAGTATTTAACTTCGCGAGTAAAAAACATAGATCAACCTTAAATGACAAATTTAGTATCAATAGATACGGATTTTTCAATAATCTCATAGTGAGGGTTAAGAGGAAGTTAAGGTTTAATTGAGGAAGATATTTAGTTGCAATGATGGTTGTTATTTTGACGACTATTGTCGTTTTTGTTGTGCTGTTGTAGATTATCTTTAAAGCATTTACTTAATAAGTTCGGAGCAAGCTGCTCTTTATCGATTAGCTTATCTCAAGCTGAGGTTATTTAATAAGTGCGAAGTAGCTTTCCTACTTATTAAGTAACCGTTAAATAATGGTTACTTAGTGAATTTCATAAATTTCATTTTAATCTGGTTCTGAAAACTGCTAACAATGCGAAAAGAGTCTTTTAAATGCTGTCGTTCAAAACTGCCAAATAAATTCGGCTTTAATAGGTTATCAATGGTTTGATTATTCTCTATTGCTTGCTGTTGGTGTCGATACCTCAAATGGCAAACGTATTGGTAGGTGCCTTTCAAATCTTGATAAGTCACTTTATTGAGAATTTTTTCTTGATATAACCATTTGATACGTTCATTAGTATTGATATAGCGACAATTATTCATGATGGCATAAATACGCACGACGTCAGAGATACAACTGATCGCTGCTTTTTTGATGTTTAAAACACGATTATTATGGCCGTCTTTCTCCAACACTAAGTTCTGAAAAATACCTAGTGGAGGACGAGTTCTCAGTGCATTTTTAACCAAAGCCAAGGATAATTGAAAATTATTACTGATCTGCTGCTGACGATATTCATTGATACCATCAAACAAATTTTTATCCCCGTAAATATGGCGAATTTCAATAAACACATTTAGGTTAAGCAGTGAATCATACTCTGGTTTATCACTCCATTTCCGATAATACTCTTTCCAGACTTTGCTATTTTGGCACCATTTGGGTGTTGCTGCCATAAATCTACCGGTACATAAAGTGTAACCAAGGTTAGATAACCCTTTACAGATATACATAGCCAGATGATTAAAATACATACGGTCAGCTCGCGTTGCATCCTCAGCTAGAATAATTGCGTTATCTTGATCTGAAGCTAAATGAACTTCATTACGAGCATGTGAACCGGCGACCATCCAAGAAAAAGCGCAGGGTGGTTTACCAAAGGCTTCAATCGCTAATTCAATTAAGCGATGGGTAAAAGCATCATAAATAGTCGTTAGTGTTTGTCCGACTAAACTAGGTGACGAAGTACTTTCCATTATTTCTTGGAAGGCCTCATTACGTTGCTCCGACAACTCAATTAAATGCGTAATAGAATGCGCATGGCGAATTTTATCGACTAAGTAAATACCTTGAACACCACTGTTTTGGATTAAATCTTTGGGGGTAATATAGCCAATCACTTGATGCTTATTATCCACCACGGGAATGTGTTGAATATTGTATTTAGTCATCAAGCGTATTGCTTCCATCACCAACTCATTACCAAAAATAGTATAAGGGTTGACGGTCATTACAGTACTAATTGGTTTATTTATATCAACGCAATCAGCGACAACACGGTGGGTGATGTCTTTATCGGTGACCACACCAATTAATGTGTTGTCTTTGGCAATAATAAACGCACAGGAAACACCTACCGCATCGCGCATTTGATTGGCAACACTTTGTATGCTGTCATCGGCTGATACCAAGGCCATTTTAGAGGTCATTAAATCAGCGCAGGCTCGCATATATTGATGTGACGATTGACGTGACTTATTGGGATCGGTGATGCTGGCTTTTAAACGGATTTTTAAGCTTAAATTCAACTGTGACTTAATGTCAGGATAAGCTTCAATTTGTTTCATCAACACACGGTAATTGAATTGATAGAGTAAGGTCTCTTCAATAGCAGTCGTTGAATAGGTTTGTTTAGCATCATCGGGCTGCAGGTTAAATCCAAAAATATCATCATTACTTAGTTTTGAACGTAGCGAACCATCTGGATTATTTTGTTTAATAACACCATTTTTAATAATATAAAGGTACGATTTTTCAAGATCTTGGTTTAGTATTTCTCCTCCATCAAGCACAATAATATCAACGGCTTCAGCAACCTCTTTGAGTGTATTCCTTGGAAGTTCACTGAAGGTAGGGATGGTCTGCAGAAAAGACAAAATGTTGGGAAGTACTTGATTATCCATATTAACCATGCTTTTTGTATTGAATGTTGATCGTTGTGTTGACCGAGAAATTAAACCTATTCTTAAATTGTACTTATAGGGTAGTCTACGTTTTTGATCGGTGAATTGAAAGTCGCATATTATTTGTACTTACTCGATAAAATCAGCTTTAATTGTTAACTGTGAACGATAATAGATATAGATAAATTAACAGCCCTAATGCCTTGTCGGAGCCGCTTTGATTAATCAAATATAGATAGAATATTTTTTATTTGAACATGTTAAAGTAAACCAACAATCAAGGCGTTATTACCAATCCTAATGGGCGTACTATCTTTTAGTCAGTATAGATGAGTACGCTAGCATTGTTTTATGTAAGTAATCAAACAACTAATAAAGAGAGTTTATGAAGCTAGAAATGATATGCACTGGTGAAGAAGTATTAGCAGGACAGATTGTCGATACTAATGCTGCCTGGTTAGGTAATCAATTGATGGAACATGGTTTTGAAATGCATCGTCGTACCACAGTTGGTGATCGTTTAACGGATTTAGTGGATGTGTTTAAAGAGCGAAGTGTTTGTGCTGATATCATTTTAGTTAATGGCGGGTTGGGGCCGACGGCGGATGACCTATCTTCTCTGGCAATGGCTAATGCAATGGGGGTTGAATTAGAAGAAAGTGCGGAGTGGCGTGCAACATTAACGCAATGGGCAAAAGGGCGTAATATCACCTTAACTGCTAGTAACTTAAAACAAGCTTTATTGCCTAAAGGCGCGCTAGTGGTTGATAACCCAGTGGGCAGTGCTTGCGGGTTTAGAGTCAAATTAAATCAAGCTTGGTTCTTTTTTACACCAGGTGTCCCCCATGAATACAAAACAATGGTCTTAGAGCAGTTTATCCCCTTTGTAAAATCCCAAGCAGGAAAACAGAGTAAAGTTGAAGTGACTAAACTGTTGAGTATTGGTATCGGTGAATCTGACATGGCTGAACGTTTAGAAAAACTATCTTGGCCAACGGGGATTACACTTGGTTACCGCTCTTATACCCCTTATTTAGAATTAAAATTGATTGCCCGTGATGTTAGTAAAGAGCAGCAAGCGTTAGCAATATCGCAAGCAGAAACTTTGTTAGGCGATGCGATTGTTGCTCGAAATAAAGATACGTTAGCGGCAGAAGTGCATCGGCTTTTGAGTGAAGGTGATAGCACCTTAGCCATTGCTGAATCCCTAACAGGTGGTGAAATTTGTAGTCAATTAGTTGCTTTTTCAGGTAGCTCTCATTACCTTAAACAAGGTGTTGTTAG
This sequence comes from Psychromonas sp. SR45-3, assembly GCF_014163575.1. Lineage (NCBI taxonomy): Bacteria > Pseudomonadati > Pseudomonadota > Gammaproteobacteria > Alteromonadales > Psychromonadaceae > Psychromonas > Psychromonas sp. SR45-3. Next base: position 2,326 of record NZ_JACJDP010000024.1, on the reverse strand, counting down.
TTATTGTAATGAAGCAAAAATAGGTTTGCTTAATGTACAAGCAAAAGATATTGCTGAGCAATCTGAAGTGTCATTAATTTGTGCTGCACAGATGGCTGTCGGCGTAGCTTGCGCTAATTCTAATATTACAACGCCTGACTTTGCGATCGCGACTACCGGTATTGCTGGCCCTAGTGGTGGAACAGAACATCGTCCAGTTGGCACCGTAGTAATAGCCGTTAAAGCGAAACATAAAATTTATTGTCAAAGTATCAGTATTAGTTCAACCCGTAGTCGAGATTATATACGTGACTTAAGTGTTGCTATTGCTTTTGATATGTTACGCAGAGCTATTTTAGAGTTATCACCGATTGCGGATTATAGTTATATTAAACGGACTGACTCTGCGGTTTATAATTTGCGAGATCTATTAAATTAACCTAAAGACTATGATTAACTCAAAAGGAGTTATTTAATGAAAATTAAAAGACTTATTAGTATCGCTTCATTCACTTTGGCTATGCTATTTAGTTCATTGTCTTATGCAGAACCGGTGTGGATTGATGTCCGTACCTTAGTGGAAAATCAACGTGACAATATTGCGGGAGACTTACGTATTTCGCATTCTAATATTGTTAGAGAAGTGATTAAAATGTTTCCCGATAGAGAAACAGTTTTCTATTTTTATGATAAAACAGGGGGAAGGTCGGATATTGCCATTTCAGCGTTAAAACTAGAAGGGTATAAAAATTTACACAATGCTGGCAGTATTGAGGAAGCGCGAAAACAAAGAGGGATCTCAAAGTAGAGTGCGAATGGAGACACTTGCGAAAAGTCAAGATACACAATCAACCTTAAATACAAAGCATCGATATTGGTTGCTGAATTACCTCGATGATCTTGCCTTTACAAGATTGTCTCTTCATTACCCTAGCATTAATCAAGATACACGTCATTAGAGTATAAATAAGCCATATTAATACATAATTAGAAAATAGTTATGCTGAGGAATTGAAGATGTTTGAAATTGTTATTACCCTATTAACTTGCATCATGTTGTGCGTGACACTGGTCCCTTTATTGCCGAGTAATCATTGGTTATCGAGAGTCTGGGAGTTTCCGCGCGTACAAATTGCCGTCCTCACGGTGAGTCTTGCTATTGCCAGCTTCTTCCTTTCTTCTCCTAGCATGGCAATCGTTCTGGTTAGTATTAACGGCTTGTTATCTGTGTATCAAATCGCTTGGATTTTCCCTTATACAAGGCTATATCCAATACAAGTAAAAAAGGCTGTCGCACCGTATCAACAATCAATAAAAATAATGACCAGTAATGTACTGATGACCAATCATTCTGCTGATAAGTTAATTAAGTTAATTCGGTTACATCAACCTGATGTAGTGGTGACCTTGGAAACAGATCAATGGTGGGAAGATGCATTACAACCCATCCATAGCGAATATCCACATCGCGTTAATAGCCCACTAGATAATTTATACGGTATGCACCTTTACAGTAAGTTTGTATTAGAGGACGTACAATTGTTAGACCTTATCGAGGAAGGGATCCCTTCAATACACTGTTATTTAGTATTAAAGAATAATATTAAAGTTAAATGTCATTTTCTACATCCTGCGCCGCCAAGTCCAACGGAGAATACAACTTCAACGCCGAGAGATCAGGAGCTATTGGTAATTGCAAAGCAAGTTGCAGGACAAACGGAGCCTATTATAGTGACAGGTGATTTAAACGATGTTGCTTGGTCGCCAACTACGCGTGCTTTTAGGCGTATTAGTGGACTTAAGGATCCAAGGATGGGCAGAGGCATGTTTAATACGTTTCATGCCAGTTATCCTATTATGCGCTGGCCTCTAGATCATATCTTTCATAGTGAGCATTTTGAGTTGGGCACAATTCAAAGAATGCCGTCTATCGATTCAGATCACTTTCCTTTACTTAGTGAGTTAGTTTACGTTAACAAATAATTAGTCCAATTCTGCTAAATAGCTGATGAGTTTTATTGCTTAAAATACATCACTTCTGTGTTAGACATTTTGCAAAGAGAACAACTATTTGACGCAATTTCAGCCTTAAATTGATGCATATTTACTTGCCAATAATTGATCATATATTTAATGACATTAATGGTATTACTACGGCGTTGTTAGATTCAACTACTGGTGTAAGACATTATTCGATAATGTAACTTGTTGATTATCTATTTTCGTAACTACTCAGCACTCATTAAAACTGAGTGCTTTTTACCAAAATAAAAACGTAAATGCTCAGGGCTAAGCTATTTATGCTTAGTTCAAGGCGAAAAAGCGCAGTTTAGTGGTTTAAATGAGC
>NZ_JACJDP010000023.1:0-67088 GCF_014163575.1 Psychromonas sp. SR45-3 | reverse complement strand
AAATAACTTATTTCTTCGTTGTAACTTTCATAAAGGAAACAACCATTTAGTTCAATTTACGCCTTGAACTAAGTCATTTTTCCTGCGCAAAATTTAGATCACTTATTTAATGTAATCGGTATTATTTAACTCTCATTAAGCTATGCGAACTGTCTTCCAATTCTATTTTAATCGCCTGAGAGCGTTGCATATTATCCACATCATTAATTATTTCAGGCAGATATCCCTGCTTTTCCATCCATTGCATAGGCTTATCAAAGCCGTCCTCACTGACCACAAAAGTATCGTTAAATAAATTGCTCTTTTGCCCTGTTTTTTGCTGAATACTAACTATCCAAACCCGATCTTTAAACTGCTGAGTCTGAGAACAAAGTAGAGTAAAGTTTTTCCAATTTCTTGATAGCAACGTAGCCATTTTATTGAATAGATTCATTAATTTTATTTACCTGTTAGATATATACATTAGATAACTGATAATCCGATGCACTGCCGGCGAGATCCGCGTAAAAAAACTTATTAAGGTCACGTAAAATCTAGCTATTGCATTATCAGCTTAATATTAAAGATTTTAACATTAAAAATAGCTCCCAAGAAACGCAGCGAGATATACAGAGGTAATAAGATACATAAGCAGAATACTTAAGGCTGTTGAAATTACGTCATAACAAACGGCCTCTGACATAGAAAAAACATATTACTACGAAGATCGCTGAGGGTACGAAGGGTTAATAGAAAAGAGAAGTAGCCCTACTTCTCCGTCTAGTATACGAAGTGAAATAGATTCACTTCGTTATCTTTAGCTAATAAGATAACTTTTAAATAAGAATAAAAATTATTAAGTATGACCCTGAGCACTTTATATGGGAGTAAGTTGAACTAGAGCCATTACAGAACCAGCAACCATTCTAGTAGGTCCATTGTTATACGCAATTGGTAATAGGAAGCCTACACATAAAACCTAGTACGCAGATATAGTTATCCTTTTATACCTTTTATATTTATCTTTATTAAGTGAAGTTTTAGGCTCACCTAGGCTGAATCCAAACCACTAAAAAACACCGACGCTCAAATATGATAACAATTGACCACCGTTGAGTTTTCCCAACTCATTAATGGCTTTTAGCAAAGCCAAACAGGATGTTGGGATTAGGCTCGTTTGGCACATGGATGTGCCGTAAGAGCCTGTGCGTTATAAAAGCCATTTATTATTGGGGTAAGAAAACGATTCGGTGTCAGTCTCTTTACTTACTTTCTATTCTGACCAAGAGAAAGTAAAGCCGCCGCAAGGGCGAAATAGCAAAGCATGTAATTAATCACACTGACCAGATGAGCACAGACGAACCATAAAGATATAGATGCTAAATAAATTCAACGCGTAAATAAGCCATTTATAAGTTCGCACTACAACAGCGGGCTAAATAAATAGATAATGCTTTCTAATAAACGTTTGAAAAAAGATCGTTGTCGCCATTTAACCAAACTCACTTGCTTAGATGACAGCGTATAATGCATTTGCGCAGTTAAAAGCTCACCTGCAAACTTCGCATTATCAATCAACATCGTCATCTCAAAATTCAACCAAAAACTACGGCGATCTAAATTAACCGTACCAATTAAAGCAATTTTTTCATCAATCACAATGCTCTTAGTATGCAATAAACCACCATAAAACTGATGAATCTCTACACCTGCACTTAACAAGTCTTCAAAAAACGCACGAGAGGCATATTTCACCATCAAAGAATCATTTTTTGCCGGCAAGATTATCTTCACATCAACACCACGCATTGCAGCGACTTGCAAAGCTGTTAACAAACTTTCATCGGGCACAAAGTAAGGGGTGGTTAACACTAAACTGTATTTAGCCTCATAAATCGCCGTCAGTAAAACTTGATGAATACCCACTTTGCCAAATTCAGGCCCCGAGGGGATCAATTGGGAATTTTCATCTCCTTCAATGCAAAATAAAGCATTATTTGCAGGCGGTAGATTAAGTACATGTTCTGTTTCTAAACACCAATCCCATACAAATAAGCCCTGCATATGTTGTACGATGGGTCCTTCACAACGCACCATCACATCAACCCATTCACCAATGCCTTTATGCACATTAAAAAAAGCAGGGTCCACTAAGTTCATACTGCCGGTGTAAGCAATATGGTCATCAATACACACTAGTTTTCGGTGTAATCTAAGGTCTTGCCTTTGAAATAATAAGCGCAGCGCGCCTACAGGTAGACCTTCAACCACTTCTACACCGGCTTTACGTAATTGAGCAGGTATTGCAGAGTTAAAAAAATCATGGCTGCCTACTGAGTCTAAGAGTAACTGGCACCTTACTCCCCTAATAGCAGCGGTTTTTAATTCATTTAACAATTGATTAATAAGCCCACCTTCGTTGCAGATATAAAACATTAAATAACAATGTTTTTGTGACGCTTTTATTTCCTTGGTCAGCTCCAACAATATCTGATCCGTATCGGTGAGCAATGTGTGTTTATTACCTTTAACCATTGGCATATTGGTATAGGATTCGACAAAGGCTTGCATTGAATGCGCATTGGCACTGATCTTATCTTTACTTTGTTTATGAGTGGTAGCTTGTTGCTGTATCCAATTTAAAAACTCTCCCGCTAGTAACTTGCGCTGCCTACTACGTTTCGCACCTAGGGTTAACTCTCCAAAAATAAAATACCCCACCATACCGACTAAAGGCAGTGCAAAAATAAGCAATAACCACGCTAATGACACGCCAATTTGATTACGCGTTAATACCACTCGAAATGAAACAATAGCTAATAGGCTAAAATAAAGTGTTGCGGAAAGTACAATATATATTTCACTCTCTAGCCATGTCATATGCGGTATAAAACGATCCATAAATTTCTCATTAAAATGATTACAACATATCTATAATATTTACTGATTAACAATATAGAAAGATCAAAAAAAATATAGCTTTATTCGAATAATCAATTGATGCCTAGAATATTTTCACCTTGCGACAGGCTGATTTTTTACATCTGAATGATGAAGGGTATGAATACGCTCAGAACATTATTAATACTGCAAACAACAGCCAAAGAAAGTGAATAATAACAAATATTTCTCGACTCGATTATTTATTTTGAATAATTTTATTAAACATAAACAATCGAGTAGAGAAATCAAAGAGAAGAGTAAAGACAATAATGGTGGCCCAAATTATTGCCTTTAATGGCGCTTATAACACCTCAAATAAAAAGTCGCTTCAGTCGCACTCATCGCTTCCTTTGGCTGATGGTTTTTCTCATTTCCTAGTGTTTTATCACAAACAGCATTATCTTGAGACTGACTATCAATACAATCACCCACCACGTCAATACCCAATGAGTTAGCTAAAACAAACAAAGATTTTAGCATTGCTTCACCCGCTAAATAACCAGGTACGCCTTGGATGAAATGTTTTGAAACTTTAAATTTTTCAATGTTTAATTTATCGATAGAATATAAAACAGAACGCTCTGCACCAAAACCATCTACGGTTAATGAAATACCTAAGCGACTTAAATTCAGTAAATTTTCTTGTAGCGTCGGTAAGGTACTACTAAATAAACTTTCATCTATTTCAAATTCAAACCATCTTGCCTCACAGCCCGTATCTAATAACACCTGTTGAATTGAGCCAATTAAAGTGACTTGTGACAGTTCTAGCTTTGATATATTTATCGCAATGCGGCCAAAGTTAATACCTGACTGATGCCACTTTGCAGCTTGCTTTGCTGATTTAGTAAAGGTTCTCAAACCTAGTTCAATCAATAGACCCGATTGCTCTGCTAACATTGTAAAACAGCTTGGTGATAACAATCCTTGCTGCGGGTGATTCCAGCTTAAAACGGATTCCACAGCCACTATTTGGCGTTTATTAAGATCGTATTGTGGTAAATAACAAATTTCGAATTGATCTTCTTCAAAGCCTTTCTTTAACTCATTTTCTAATTCAAGCTGATGTGCAGAATGCACGGTTAACTCATTAGTATAGAAATGATAGGTGCTACTTTGGTCTTTTTTACAACGTAACATGGCACTTTCAGCGTTGGAAAGAATTGAGTCTAAATCCATGCCATCATCGGGACAAATACTGATCCCAATAGACGAAGATAAATTAACTGGCACATCATCAATAATAAGGTTTTCAGACAGTTGCTGATTAATTTTTTGTGCAATTAATGCCGCAACTTGTTCATTATCCAACTCTTCAATGACTAATATGAACTGGTCATCGCTAATACGAGCAATGATATCTCGGTTAGAAACACACTGTTGTAAACGTTTAGCCACAGTTTTAAGCACCCGATCACCTTGATTGTGACCGTAACGTTCATTAATGAGCCTAAAGTCTTTAATCTCAACAAACAATATAGCGATCGACGCCAGTTTATGAGCAGAACGAGAAATCGCAGCCTCTAAGTGGTTAAATAAAGCAATTCGATTATGTAACCCGGTTAAAGAGTCATGTCTAGATAAATACTTTATTTTTTCTTCGTTATGTTTGGTTTGTGTAAGGTCAGTAAAAGAATAAACACGATTTTCTGCTTTTATTCCTTGTTGTTTAATTTGATACACTTCTAACCAAAAATAACTAAGGTCACCGTTTTTGGTATGAAAAACAGCATTACCTTGCCATTTACCTTGTTTTTTCAATCCGCGTTCAATATCAACAAATAAACGACGGTAGTCTCTACCATAGGCAAAACTGCTGATTTTTTGATCCAATAACTCATGCTTAGCGTAGCCAGATATTTTTACGCAGGCATCATTTACACTGTCGACAACACCATGACCATCGGCCACTAATATGCAATCTCGACTATTTTCAAAGACTAACATAGCAAGCTCAAGCTGTTTTTTGATGACGCTTTTTTCAGTGATATCGCGGCCAATCGCAACTAAACCTTGTACCTTGCCATATTTATCTTTAAGCGGCACTTTCTGCATATAAATATAATGTTGTTCACCATTGTTATAGGTAAGGTATTCATTATTACTATAAATTTCGTCATTGGCAATCACTTGTGCATCTTGAGCTTGGCACATTTCCGCTTGATTTAATTCAAATAACTGATCATCTTTTTTACCCACGATATCAGCTTCAGGACATCCCACAAATATTTCAAATTGCTTATTACAACCAATAAAACGGCTCTCTAAATCTTTAAAGAAAATAAGATCTGAAGAGAGATCGGCAGTGGCGCGTAACATCACACGCTCTTTTTCAATTTCGTATTTAGCCGCGTTCATGTCAGACACATCAAATAGCATGCCGATTTGCAGCTCACTACCATCAGCGACTTCTTCTCGAATTAAAAATTCACGCTTAATACCAGTCACATCGCGAATCTCACATTCAAGCAGGTCGACTTGATGATCGTTAAACATACTTAATGTAGATGGGCGGACCTTTTTCGCAAGACCATTCGGTAAAACACTTTCTAAAGTTTGATTGATCAAGTTTTCAGGTAATAAACCAAACACTTGGGAAAAATAGGTATTGCAGGCAATAATCTTACCCTGCATATTTTTGTAGTAGATAGGGATACTAATACAGTCTAATGCGGCTTCCACCTCTGCAGATAGTAATAGTCCATTGCTAGGAGAAGATTTCTCTTTATTTACTTCAGTAGATACTTTACTTTCAATGCTAGTGTTGCCGGTATAAGTGTTATCAAGATAAGTACAATCTAAGTAACTAAACTTTTCAGCAATACGAGCTTTCACCAAGGAGCTAACAGGTAATTCAGAAATTAAATATTGGTAGTGTCCCGCGGCAATGGTCTGTTCCAAGTCATCTGTGGATAGCAGATGAGTCAGATCAACATCCGAGAAAGAAGAATTTAATGAAAGTAAGGTTTTAGCTAACTTTATATTAGTCCCTATATATAACACCTTATTTACCGTAATAGACAAGACTCACTCCTTTAATCTCATATTTATATTTTCATTTAAAATTAGCCCCAGGCTAAATGTAAATGAAAATATAAAAAGGGGATATCAGATCCCCTTTTTATTTAGCTATGTTTGTTTACTTTACTATGTTTATTAACCTAATTGCTTACGTACATTTCTAAACATACGCATCCAAGGGCTATCCTCTTTCCATTCATCAGGGTGCCATGAATTAGCGACTGTTCTAAATACTCGCTCAGGATGCGGCATCATGATAGTTACTCGACCATCTTTTGAAGTTAAACCAGTAATACCATTTGGCGAACCATTTGGATTAGCTGGGTAAGCTTCAGCATTATTGCCGTAGTTATCGATAAAACGTAACGCCACAGAACCACTTGCTTCAATCGCCGCAAGGTGAGCACTATCAGCAACTTCGACACGGCCTTCACCGTGAGAAACAGCAATTGGCATATGTGAACCGGCCATATCATTTAAGAACAATGAATTAGATTTTTGCACTTCAACTAAACTAAAACGAGCTTCAAAACGTTCTGAGTTATTGCGTACAAAACGTGGCCATAAATCAGAACCTGGAATCAATTCATTCAGGTTTGATAGCATTTGACAGCCATTACACACACCTAATGCAAATGAATTTTCACGCTCAAAGAAAGTTTGGAATTGGTTACGCGCTTGTTCATTAAACAAGATCGACTTAGCCCAACCTTCACCAGCGCCTAATACGTCACCGTAAGAGAAACCACCACAAGCGACTAAACCAGCAAAGTCTTTCAATTGAACATCACCTGATAACACATCACTCATGTGAACATCAATTGCAGAGAAACCAGCACGATTAAAGGCAGCTGCCATCTCTTGTTGAGAGTTAACACCTTGTTCACGCAGAATCGCCATACGTGGTTGAACACCTTTAGCAATATAAGGAGCAGCAACATCTTCATTAAGATCAAAAGTTAACTTAGTTGATAGACCAGGATCTTTATCATCTAGTTTAAGATCAAATTCTTGCTGTGCACATTCAGAGTTATCACGTAACGATTGCATTTTAAGGGTTGTTTCAGCCCAAATACCACGGAACTCACTACGTTTTGCAGTTAGTACTTCTTCACCGTCACGAATAAATTCTATTTGGTCAGTTTCATTTAATGAACCAATCACTAATGAACTTGACGATAAACCGTGACCTGCAAGTGTATTTAATACTGCTTCTTTGTCTTCACGTTTAACTTGGATAACTGCGCCCAATTCTTCTGAATATAAAGCAGAAAAATCATCGTTACCAACTTGATCAAGCTTAACTGTGACACCACAATGCCCAGCAAAGGACATTTCGGTGATGGTAGAGAATAAACCACCATCACTTCTGTCGTGATAAGCCAGTAATTTCTGATCGGCAACTAAAGTTTGCACAGCATTAAAGAAGCCTCTTAATAGTTCAGGGCTATCTAAATCTGGTGTAGTTTCACCTAATTGCTTATAAACTTGCGCAAGTGATGAACCGCCTAACCGGTTTTTACCATTACCTAAATCGATTAAAATAAGGTCAGTTTCACCTTGGTCGGTACGTAATTGCGGTGTCACTGTATTGCGAATGTCACGAACAGCGCCAAATGCAGTAATGATTAAAGACAATGGCGATATAACCTCTTTATCGCTACCATCTTCTGCTTGCCAACGTGTTTTCATTGACATCGAATCCTTACCCACTGGGATAGTTAGTTCTAATTCAGGACATAACTCTTCACCAACAGCTTTAACTGCTTCATATAGACCAGCATCTTCACCAGGATGACCTGTAGCAGACATCCAGTTAGCAGACAGTTTAATACGTTTGAAATCACCAATATCAGAACATGCGATGTTAGTAATTGATTCAGCCACAGCTAAACGAGCAGAAGCACCAAAGTTAAGCAATGCGACTGGCGTACGTTCACCCAAAGCCATCGACTCACCGAAGTATGTATCATAACTAGCAGCAGTCACCGCGCAATCGGCAACAGGTACTTGCCAAGGGCCAACCATTTGGTCACGAGCAACTAAACCTGTAACAGTACGGTCACCAATAGTAATAAGGAATGTTTTTTCAGCAATAGACGGTAAACGTAATAAACGTTCCGCTGCTTCTTTAACTGTTGCTCCAGATAAGTCTAATGCTTTACCTTTTGCTGTTTGTGTTTTTACATCACGATGCATTTTAGGTGCTTTACCTAATAACACTTCTAATGGCATATCGATTGGTTTGTTATCAAACTCAGTATCGTTAAGTGTTAAATGCATTTCTTCCGTTGCTTCACCGATCACTGCATACAATGCACGTTCACGCTTACAAATAGCTTCGAAAGTCGCTAAGTTTTCAGGTTTAACCGCCATCACGTAACGTTCTTGAGATTCGTTACACCAAATCTCATGAGGTGCCATGCTTTTCTCATCATTTGGAATAGCACGTAAATCGAAGATACCACCACGTCCGCCATCGTTCACAAGTTCAGGCATTGCGTTTGATAAACCACCCGCACCCACATCGTGAATAAATTGGATTGGGTTATCTTCACCCATCTGCCAACAACGGTCGATCACTTCCTGACAACGACGTTCCATTTCTGGGTTTTCACGTTGTACTGAAGCAAAATCTAAATCTTCTGATGAAGCACCCGAGTCCATTGATGATGCAGCACCACCACCTAGGCCGATGTTCATTGCAGGCCCACCTAGTACAATTAGTTTAGCGCCTACTGGAATGTCTTTTTTCTGAACGTGTTCGCGACGTATATTACCTAAACCCCCAGCCAACATGATTGGTTTGTGGTAACCACGAATCTCATTGCCGTTATGACTTTCTACTTGCTCTTCATAGGTACGGAAGTAACCAAGAATATTAGGGCGACCAAATTCATTATTAAAGGCTGCACCACCTAATGGTGCTTCTAGCATAATATCTAATGCAGAAACGATACGGCTTGGCTTACCAAAATCAGTTTCCCATGGCTGTTCAAAGCTTGGAATACGTAAATTAGAAACAGAAAAGCCAACTAAACCGGCTTTAGGCTTAGAACCAATACCGGTTGCGCCTTCGTCACGGATTTCTCCGCCAGATCCCGTTGCTGCACCAGGGAAAGGCGAAATAGCCGTTGGGTGGTTATGGGTTTCTACTTTCATTAAGATATCGATATCTTCATGATGGTAACCAAATTCTCTGTCATCAACACTCGGGAAGAAACGCCCAGCTTGATAACCTTCCATCACTGCCGCATTATCTTTGTATGCTGATAATACATATTCAGGATGTAATTCATGTGTATTTCGAATCATTTTGAACAATGATTTAGGCTGTTTTTGACCATCAATTGTCCAATCTGCATTGAATATCTTATGACGACAATGCTCTGAGTTTGCCTGCGCAAACATCATTAATTCGATATCGTTAGGGTTACGACCTAACTTAATAAAATTTTCAACTAAGTAATCTATTTCATCATCAGCTAATGCTAAACCTAAACTCACATTGGCAGCTTCTAATGCGCTTCGACCTTGGCCTATCACATCAACGCTTGTCATTTCACCCGCTTTACCGTGAACAAATAATGTCGCCGCATCATCCAATGAAGTTAATACGACTTCCATCATTCGATCATGTAACAATTCTGTTAACGCTTTGATTTGTTCAGGATTCAGTTCAGCACTGGTTTCAACATAATAAGCGATACCTCGCTCAAGGCGCTTCACTTTGGTTAAACCACAATTTTTAGCAATGTCCGTTGCTTTTGAAGACCAAGGCGAAATAGTGCCTGGGCGTGGTGCCACAAAGAGTAGTATCCCTACAGGATCATGCTCTGCTATTTTCGGTCCGTAAGTTAATAGCTTTTGTAATACAGCTAACTCTTGGTCATTTAAAGAATCAGATAAATCTGCGGCATGCATAAATTCAGCATATAGGCCTGTCACAGGTAAATCTAACGCTTCACAGTTTTTCAACAACTGATTAACACGAAATGTCGATAAGGCAGGTGCCCCTCGCAAAATTTCCATAGGTTATTACTCTCGTTGGATAAATAAATGAACTTGGGTTTAGCTCTATATTATAAAAGAAAAGCATTTTTTATTAAATAGAAACACTCTATAGTCTGTGATAAATAAACCCGTTAATTGGTAAATAAATGGATATTTAAATCCTTTATTGGATAATGTGACCACTCGACTAACTGGATTGATACAACTATCTATGAATAAACCTGTCTTCATTACTTCTATTTCTATTCGATTAAAAATTATTTTATCAATCGTGTTGGTGTGTTTTCTCGCGGCTTGTAACCCATTTGTGCATACAACTGATCTCCAAAAAATGCAGAAACGCCGTACTTTGATCATGGGCACAATTAATAGTTCATTAACTTATAATTATGATGGCGAAAATTACAGCGGGTTAGATTATGAGCTTGGAAAGAAGTTTGCCAATTATCTAAAAGTTAAATTAGTGGTGAAAGAATTCGAGAGCTTAGACGATTTATTTGCTGCATTAGATAATAACGATATTGACTTTGCAGGGGCGGGATTAACATTAACGCCTAATCGAGCAGAAAAATACCGTAGTTCCCCGCCATACTATTACCTCACTCAAAAACTTGTTTACCACAAAGGTACCTATCGCCCGCGAGAAATGGCAGACATCAATGGTCCCGTGAGTGTGTTAAAAGGCAGTAGCCACGAAGAAAACATTAGTAAATCACAGCAAGAGTATCCGGACCTAGTGATCGATGTATTAGATAACGAAGATCAAGAGTCCTTATTACGTAAAATAGCAGAAAAAGAGATCAAATTTGCGATCGTAGACAGCACTATTTTAGCACAAAAACAGCGCTATTACCCCGCACTAGCTGAAGCATTCACTATCAATGAAAAACAACCTGTGGCTTGGCTAATTCGTAAAGCGTCTGACGATACCTTGTATTCAGCGATGATCGAATTTATGGGGAACCAATACAAATTAGGTACCATTGCAAAGATAGAAGAAAAGTACTTTGGTCATGTTGGACACTTCGATTATGTGGATACACGCACCTTCTTAAAACGCATTACAAGCAAATTACCAAAATACGAAGCCTTATTTAAAAAACACGCGACACCAGAGGTAGATTGGTTATTACTTGCCTCCGTAAGCTATCAAGAATCGCATTGGAATCCTAAGGCACGTTCACCTACGGGTGTGCGAGGCATGATGATGTTGACTCTAGATACAGCGAAGTTCATCGGTGTCAAAAATCGACTCAATGCAGAGCAAAGTATTGAGGGTGGCGCTAAATATCTGACCCAACTGATCAAAAGGTTACCTGAAAGCATTCCAGAAGATGAGAAGATTTGGTTTGCATTAGCTTCCTATAATATAGGCTTAGGGCACTTATTAGATGTACGCCGAATTACTAAAATGCGTAAACAAAACCCCAATTCATGGGCCGATGTAAAAGATAATTTACCTTTATTACATCAACGAAAATGGTATACAAAAACACGTTATGGTTACGCACGAGGACGCGAAGCACAGCATTATGTAGATAATATTCGCCAATATTTGAAAACCTTGACTTGGCATGTACAAGAACAAGAAAAAGCACAAAGAATAGAAGCAGAAAAGCAAGCTGAAATAGAACGGTTAGCAGCAATTGAAGCAGCAGAGAAGCAAGCTGAAATAGACAGATTAGCAGCTATTGAAGCGGCAGAAAAGCAAGCTGAAATCGATCGATTAGCGGCTATTGAAGCGGCAAAACAAGCGGAGGTAGATCGTTTAGCGGCGATCGAAGCAGAAAAACAAGCGGAAGTAACGCGTTTAGCCAGCATTGAAGCAAAAAAACAAGCTGAAATTAAACGCTTGGCGGCGATCGCTGCGGCTAAAGAACAAGCTGAGTTAGATCGTTTAGCAGCGATTGAAGTCGCTAAGGAACAAGCGAAAATAGATCGTTTGGCCGCGATGAAAGCAGAGAAAGAAAAAGCATTGAAAAAAGAAGCTGAGGAAAAAGCAGCTAAAGGAGCAATTGAAGCAGCATCCAGCGCGGCAATCAAAACACAAACTGATGCAACTTCGCCATAGAGACAATAAGCATAAGATCCCCATTGTGAGCTAGTTCGTCTAACGCCTTTAACTATAGTCTTATTTAAAGGCTATACATAGTTAAAGGCCACAATTAAAACGCCGCTTATACCGGTTATCATTCAAGTAGCAAAGATCTGCAAGCAATGAAGATAACCGTTTCTACACATTAATTTTTAATTCAGTACCTTGTATCGAAGTATCGAAATTTATACACATCTATGCTAGCTTAATATCCTACTCTGTCACGATCACTCATATTACTACCAGCCCCACATTAATAGACAAAAACTATCAAAACAATAAAAACAATCAATTTAGACTATTAAATTTAATGCGGTATTATCCTTACATCTAGCAGAAACTAAATAAGCTAACTGATTAAGGTTATAAAATGAGCAAGCAAACGGTACAAAAAATTATGCAAAAACAACCTGTTAGTGTGCAGTGTCAAACACCATTGGTAGAGATAATTAAGGTATTGATAAGTAGTCAACAGGCACAATTACCGGTGATAAATAGTAGCAAACAATTAATTGGTATGGTGTCGTTGATTGACTGTCAAAAAGCATTAATGATCAGCGCTTACCATTGCGACAAACCTGTACGAGTAAACGATATCATGGCTAAAGATTTTACTTTTTTACAGGCCGATGAGGGCCTTTCAGAAGTAGCGATTAAAACGCAAAAATACACAGAGAATATTTTCCCTGTGCTTAATGAAGGGAAATTGATCGGAATAATGAAACGAGTTGATTTGTTAGTACACCTACAGCACAACTTAGCGCTTTGCTCACAGGCTCAGTAAACCTAAGCGATATACTTGATTACTTAGAACAGGAACGATGTTGGCATACAAGTGTTCCAACATCGTACATAGGAAGGGTTAGGCAATTAGTCCTTCTTTTCTATCGTCACTTGTATATTTTTGCTATTTCCAGCAAACCACTTTTGCACATATAAACTACCAACAATAGGGGCTTGCCCTTCTTCAGGCACTTCTTTATAACGTACGCTATTTTTAGTTTCTTTTTCAATTTCAAAATTAACCACTTTATTAGACATTGTCTTTGTCTCCTTTGTTTGCCTGTTTAAGCGCCTTTTTCTCTTTACGACGGCGCCTGAAAAAATCACTTATTTTAGTCGCACATTGTTCAGCATAAATGCCCGATGTCACTTCAATCTGATGATTTAAATGTTCATTACGCACTAAATCAAAAACACTGCCTGCTGCACCCGTTTTATAATCACCCGCACCATACACTAACCTTTTAATACGCGCGTGTACCAAAGCCCCCGCACACATAGGACAAGGCTCTAAGGTGACATACAGCGTGCAGTCAATAAGGCGATAATTTTCTAATACTTTACCCGCATTAGTGATCGCGATAATTTCTGCATGCGCACAGGCATTATGTTCAAGAATAGAAAGATTCCACCCTTCAGCAATGACTTCATTACTTTTAACTAATACCGCACCAACGGGTATCTCCCCCACGGCTTCTGCTTTATCTGCCAATACCAGTGCATACTGCATCCAATCTTGGTCGTTATAGTCAGCCGTGTTTTTCAAGGGCAAAGCATTCTCACCTTTTTGACTCTTGGGCACCGTAGGGCTATTTACAATAGACGATTGTGCTCGCGATACTGAGCAAGGTGCTATAGGGACATTATTCTCAGCCATAGGCATATCACAGTTATCCCCGGAAACACTACAGTCTGTTATAGAATGGCTGCAGTCAAATTGTTGAAGAGTATGTTGATTGGATTTGTTAGACATATCTTGATGCTATTAAACTATAAAATAAGAGAATAATATAATGTTGTTAATTCAACACCATAAATGAGATAAACCCAGCCAGCGATTGCCAAATAAGGCCCAAAAGGTAATGGTCGACTTTGTTTATCTTTAGAGGCGGCAATCACAACAATACCAATGATTGCACCGGCAAATGAAGATAATAGAATAATCAGTGGTAATGACTGCCAACCAAACCAAGCACCTAGTGCAGCCAGTAATTTAAAATCACCGTAGCCCATCCCTTCTTTACCTGTGAGTAACTTAAACCCCCAGTAAATAGACCACAGGCTCAAATAACCAAATACAGCCCCGAGCAAAGCATCCTCTAAGCTGGTAAAAGTGCCCGACATATTCACCAATAATCCTAACCAAACTAATGGTAACGTGAGTTGATCAGGTAACAGCATGGTATCAAAATCGATAAAAGTAAGGCAGATCAATACCCAAGTAAAAATTAATGCAAATAAAGCGGGCCAACCAAAGGGAATATAATAAGCAACAGCAACGGACATTAATCCTGTCAACAACTCTATGCTTGGGTAACGCGCTGATATCTTGCAATCACAATGCTTACATCGGCCTTTTTGAACTAACCAGCTAATCAGCGGAATATTTTCAAGAGAACCAATAAGGTGGTTACATTTAGGACAACACGAGCGCGGCAACACAAGGTTAAAAGGCGCTTCATCTAGGTCAATATTAGCTTCAGGGAAAGCATCTTTGCATTCGGCTTTCCAACTACGTTCCATCATCACCGGTAAGCGATAAATAACAACATTCAAAAATGAACCAATCAATAGTCCTAAGATTAAAACAGTCCCAAAATAATAACTTGGAACTTGTTCCATTAGCATGATCACTTCATTCATAATTGCCTTAACTTTGTCTATTCGTTAATTGTGGATGATTCCGATTGTATTAAGTATGCACTCTTTCTGATTTCGATTGGCATAATATCCTAATGATACTTTGAGATGCAAAGTCAGCAAGGAAAATTTATGTAAAGTATACATTTCAAGGTAAGTACCATGTCCCTTCCCCTGAAAGCATAAACTCAAGGATCAATTCAGCATTGCAAGAATCAACAAGGGAGCGAACACAACTTCAGATGGCACATTGTTGTGGCGAGCAGGCTCGTTTTTAACGAAAAATTTTAAGTAACATGGGGATAAAAAACTACTTGAACCTATAAGAACAAGTAGTTTTAAGAGAGCGTATTTGGAAACAAAATTAGTTAGCGGCAGCCAAGCAAATTTCATCATCAGTAAAAAAGTAAGCAATCTCACGAGAAGCAGACTCAGGACTATCTGAACCGTGCACAGCGTTATAACGAGTCGAGTCAGCATAATCTGCACGAATAGTACCTGCTGCTGCTTGAGTTGGGTCTGTTTTACCAATTAATTCACGGTAAGCAGGGATCACGTTCTCGCCTTGTAACACCTGAACCATAATTGGCCCTGAAGTCATAAATTCAACCAGTGGTTCGTAAAATTCTCTGCCTTTGTGTTCTGCGTAAAAGCCTTCTGCTTGTTCACGTGTTAATTGCATCATTTTTGCAGCAACAATCGTAAAATGAGCATTCTCAAAACGCTGTAAGATAGCGCCAATTAGGTGTTTACCGACAGCATCTGGTTTAATAATGGAAAGTGTTCTTTCTAATGGCATAATAGCTTCTTAAATCGAGTTAATAGGAAGTGCAATATAACCCGTATAGATAGTAGCTATCAATAACAACATAACTATAGGGGAATTAATGTCACACTTCATTTCGACAAATGTGTATTTATCAAGCAACTTATAGTCGTTACCATTCAAGGAAATTCAACATTAAAATTCATCTTCGTAAACGAATCTTAACCAAGAAAATTATCTTTGGTGTTTTACTATTACTGACGGCGGTCTTTGGTTGGAGTTTTTTACCAAGTAGTCCGGGGAAAATGACGTTAATCGATCAGCAATATAGGCAGTACTCTGTAACCTGCCCTGCATTCATTAATGTAAAAAGTACAGCGCACACCAATACGCTCAATAGTACATTTTCTTTATTAAACTGGAATATTTATAAACAACAGCATCAACAATGGTCTAAGAAGTTAAATGAATGGGCGAATCAAGCGGACCTAATCACCTTGCAGGAAGCTAAGTATGATCAAGACCTGATCCATTTTAGCCAACAACAAAAACTGTTTTATTATCAAAATATTGCCTTTAATTACCAAAAACAAAATTATGGCGTTAACACCTTTAGTCGTGTTCAAGCGCAACAGGCCTGTGGAACGCGTTATTCAGAACCTTGGACCATGGTTCCTAAAACTGGCATAGCAACCACCTATGCATTTAAAGACACAACACAATCATTATTACTAGTAAATTTACACGGCGTGAACTTCACTTTTACGGCTGAGCCACTTAAAGAGCAAGTTGCGCCTTATATACAACTCATTGAACGACATCAGGGCCCAATTATTATTAGTGGAGACTTTAATACTTGGAGTGAGGCGAGAACGGAAGAGATTATCGGCACGCTTGTAAGAGCAGGCTTTAATGAAACACAGTTCTCTAAAGATCAACGCCTGACTATCCTTGGTCTACCCTTAGATCATATATTTTTCAGAGACTTAGAAATGATTAATGCAAAAAGTATTGCCACGATTGCCTCTGACCATACACCGCAATTAGTCACCTTTAGCTTATTAACGGATAACTAAAATATAGAATTATTCGAATAAAGTTTTTTAAATCAAAAATAGTGTTTTACTTAGATTTTTAAGATATTGGATGTTCTATAGGATATTTGATGTTCTATAGGATATTTGAAATTGGAAGCATGAGCCCAATATTAGATAAAAAATACGAGACTAAAAACAAAACTGATAACCCCAGCTCTTAATAAGCAAGGTCGTTTTATTGAGTTTGGGAGTATTAATAGGTTTGTATATGCAAGTAATTTGGAGCGGTACACGAGACTAAAAAACACATGACCCCAGCACTTAATAAGCAAGGTCGTTTTATTGAGTTTGGGAGTATTAATAGATTTGTATATGTAAGTAATTTGGAGCGGTACACGAGACTAAAAAACACATGACCCCAGCACTTAATAAGCAAGGTCGTTTTATTGAGTTTGGGAGTATTAATAGGTTTGTATATGCAAGTAATTTGGAGCGGTACACGAGACTCGAACTCGTGACCCCGACCTTGGCAAGGTCGTGCTCTACCAACTGAGCTAGTACCGCTTCATATTTAGCTTTAGTTTTAGTTTTAAAATGTAGTTTGGAGCGGTACACGAGACTCGAACTCGTGACCCCGACCTTGGCAAGGTCGTGCTCTACCAACTGAGCTAGTACCGCTTCATCTAAAACTAATCGGGAAATAATCTTAAAAATAAATATGGCATTTAACTTTAAAATTTGGAGCGGTACACGAGACTCGAACTCGTGACCCCGACCTTGGCAAGGTCGTGCTCTACCAACTGAGCTAGTACCGCATCACATTTTCCTATAACAAATTTTCTGACAAGAGTCAGAAGCAAGGCATTTGGTGACGCCCCTTTGCTACGAGCCCGAATTATAGAGATGGCGTTAATGATTGCAAGCTTTTTTTAGCTAATTTAAGCTTAACAAAGCTTACATGCAGAGTTTTTAACCAAATCATTACTAACTTGCTTGAAAAGCGAACTAATACTTAAAAAAATGCTTTTGATAATGCTGTAATTCAGAAATTGACTCTTTAATATCTTGTAACGCTAAATGTGTTCCTGTTTTTTTATGTGCGTCAACCATCTCAGGTGCCCAACGGCGACCTAACTCTTTAATCGTACTAACATCAATATTGCGGTAATGAAAAAAGGCTTCTAAGGTCGGCATATGTTTGACCATAAAACGACGATCTTGGCCAATACTATTACCACATAACGGTGCAGCACCTGCTGGTACCCATTTTTGTAAAAACTCAAGCGTCTCTTTCTCCGCTTGCTCACAACTAATTTTGCTTGCTTTAACACGCGCAGTTAAACCTGAATTACCATGGTGCTCAGTACACCATTCATCCATGGCGTCCAGCGCTTGATCACTCTGGTGGATCACAAACTGTGGACCTTCCGCTAAGATATTCAAATCACTGTCGGTCACAATCGTTGCAATCTCAATAATTTTATCGCTATCAGGATTTAATCCTGTCATTTCTAGATCAATCCAGACCAAATTATTTTTGTTCATTTTGATAACCACCCTTTTCTCTTGATGAATAGCTTTATTATTTAAAAAATATAGTATGATACGCCATTCAAATCACCAGTGGTAGCAAAGGAAGCCTGTGGCTAAGAAGAAAAAACTCAGTAAAAACCAAGTTCGTCGTGTTCAAAGCAATCATAACAAGCGCTTAACACCCAAAAACGATAAACAATGGGATGAATCTGAACTAGGTCCGCAGCTGGAAGGCTTGGTGGTTAGTCGATTCGGACAACACGCTGATATAGAAGATCAAGACGGCAAAGTAGAACGCTGTACTTTACGTCGTTCAATACGCTCATTAGTAACTGGTGACCGCGTTGTGTGGCGGGCAGGTAAAGAATCGCACCAAGGTATTAGTGGTGTTATTGAAGCCGTACATCCTCGTAAAACCGTATTAACACGACCAGATTATTATGATGGTATTAAACCCATCGCCGCTAACATTGACCATATTATTATTGTCAGCTCCATTGCACCCGAGTTTTCTCGTAACATTATTGACCGCTACTTAGTCGCCTGTGAAGATATTGGGATCACTCCTATTATCGTGTTAAACAAAGTTGACCTATTAGACAAAGAGTCAGCAAAAATCATTGACCAAGAATTACAGAGCTACCGTAATATTGGCTATCAGGTTTTGTATAGTTCAATGCATGGCGATGGTCTAGACGATTTAAAGTCGGTTATGAAAGATAAAATTAATATTTTTGTAGGCCAGTCTGGCGTTGGTAAAACTTCATTATTGAACATGTTATTGCCTGAGGTTGAAGCTGTTACAGGTGAAATTTCAGAGGGTTCTGGCCTTGGTAAACATACCACTACCACAGCCCGTTTATATCACTTCAGCGATGGTGGTGATTTAATAGATAGCCCAGGAATACGTGAGTTTTCATTATGGCACTTAGAAGCTGAACGCATTGCAAGTGGCTTTATTGAGTTTAGAGAGCACTTAGGTGGTTGCCGTTTTCGAGATTGTAAACATCAGGCGGATCCAGGTTGTGCTTTAGTTGCAGCCGTTGAAGCGGGTAAAATTGATAGTGTGCGCTTTAAGAGTTTCCTACGTATTTTAGAAACCATGGATGATGCAAAAAATGCACGTCACCGCGATCCAAATATCTACTAAAATAGACGTTTGTAAAAAAGTATAATTGAAAACCGCCTTTAAAAACACGTTTAAAGCGGTACAAAACAGTGATTAATTAATATTTAAAAGCAGAGAATTTTACTATGAGCGATAAACTAAAAATTATTGGCCAATACCTTTTACCTAAACACCTCGTTACTTTATTAGCAGGTAAATTAGCGAATGCAAAAATGGGTAAGTTCACAACATTGTTAATTACTAAATTTATTAAGCAATTTAAAATCGATATGAGTGAAGCAAAGCATTCTGAGGCTGCTGATTTTGAGACCTTTAATGACTTTTTTACACGTGAATTAAAAGCAGGTTTACGCCCAATTGTTGAAGGCGACAACAACCTAGCGACACCCGTTGACGGATGTGTTAGCCAACAGGGCGAGATTAAAGCGGGACGTATTTTTCAAGCCAAAGGCCATGACTTTAGTTTACGTGAACTATTAGGCGGACGAGATGACGTCGCAGCTCCCTTTGATGAGGGTATTTTTTCTACCGTTTATTTAGCACCTAAAGATTATCACCGTATCCATATGCCAATTACCGGCAAGTTAGAGCAGATGATTTTCATTCCTGGTGACTTATTTTCAGTTAACCCATTAACTGCGCAAAATGTGCCTAACTTATTTGCTCGCAATGAACGTGCCGTTGCTATTTTCTCAACCGCTATCGGACCAATGGCTATGGTATTAGTTGGCGCAACCATAGTCGGCAGTATTGAAACGGTTTGGGAAGGCACACTAACGCCACAAAAAAATAAAGAGATTCAATATTGGGATTATCAGGATCAAGAGATTATCTTGCAAAAAGGGGCTGAAATGGGTCGCTTTAAACTAGGTAGCACGATTGTTGCATTATTCCCTAAAGACAGTATTGAATTTAGTGAAGCTTTAGCACCTTCAAGCGTGACACGTTTAGGCGAACTATTTGCAACCGTAAAATCTTAAATTTAAACCTTAGACTAATAGCATAACAAGGCTTGTCATGACAGTAATATCCAGTGAACAATATTTAAAAAAAATCTTATTAGCCCCTATTTATGAAGCAGCGATTGAAACTAAGCTACAGCCACTAAATAAGCTATCTATTCGCTTAAATAACCATATTTTATTAAAGCGTGAAGATTTGCAACCGGTTCACTCTTTTAAATTACGAGGTGCTTACAACAAGCTTTCAAGCCTCAGTGATCAACAAAAGAAAAATGGCGTGATTGCAGCATCAGCAGGTAACCATGCGCAAGGTTTAGCGTTATCGGCTAAAAAGATGGGTGTTAAAGCTACTATCGTGATGCCTAAAACCACACCCGAAATTAAAGTTAATTCGGTACGTACTTTTGGTGCAACAGTGGTCTTATTTGGTGAGAGCTTTGATGCAGCCAACGCGCATTCATTGGCGCTTGCAAAGGAGCACGGTTACACCTTGATCCACCCTTTTGATGACCCTGATATCATTGCAGGCCAAGGCACTGTTGGAAAAGAACTATTACAACAAGATGCACATATCGATAAGATATTTGTCCCTGTAGGTGGCGGTGGTTTAGCAGCGGGGATCGCCGTTTATATCAAACAGTTATTACCGCATATTCAAATTATTGCCGTTGAACCTGAAGATGCAGCTTGTCTAAAAGCCGCTTTAGCGGCTGGCGGTCCGGTGACATTACCTAAAGTGGGTTTGTTTGCAGACGGTGTTGCGGTAAAAACCATCGGCCGAGAAACATTCCGCTTATGTCAGCAATATATTGATGATGTGATCACCGTGAGTAGTGATGAGATTTGTGCTGCGGTTAAAGATATTTTTGATGATACTCGTGCAATAGCTGAGCCTGCAGGAGCTTTATCATTAGCGGGATTAAAAAAATATGCACAACAACACCAACTAAAAGACCAACGTCTTACTGCTATTTTAAGTGGTGCAAACGTTAACTTTCATAGTTTACGTTATGTTTCTGAACGTTGTGAATTAGGTGAGCAAAATGAAAGTATCTTAGCAGTCACTATTCCCGAGAAACAAGGTGCTTTCTTAGCTTTTTGTAATCAACTCGATGGCAGAGCCATTACTGAATTTAACTACCGTTATAGCGATAGCAAGCAAGCTAATATTTTTGTTGGCGTAAGAACACCCAATGGGTTTGAGGAATTAACTAGTTTAACTGAAAATCTGACCATTGCAGGTTATACGGTTGCTGACTTAAGTCACGATGAAACCGCTAAACTACATGTTCGTTATATGGTCGGAGGTGTGCCTTCTCAGCAATTAACGGAACGTTTATATAGTTTTGAATTTCCAGAGCACCCTAATGCCCTACTTAAATTTTTAAACCTATTAGGCATGCATGCCAATATCACTTTATTTCATTACCGCAACCATGGTGCCGCATATGGGCAAGTATTAGCAGGGTTTGAAGTCAGTGATGCTCAGGTAGACGAGTTTAGCGAACACTTAAATGCGTTGGGTTACAGCTATAAAGATGAAACAGGCAATCCTGCTTATCGTTACTTTTTATCACATACACAGAACGATTAAGGTAATGCTATGCTGCCTTTTTTAACACCGCTTAAAATAACGAAAATTATACAAAAGCTAACGCGCAATATGACTTGGCCAGCAATGTTTGGCTTGATCATAATGCAAGCGGCTATTACTTATGTTTTATTTGTTTTGGCAAATGAGAGGGCTCTAATTGAGCACCCATTACAGTTTTTTTATTATAATATGGTGGTGGTTTCAACGGTTGGTTTTGGTGACTTTAGTCCGCAAACAAGCTTTGGTAGATTGATTGTCGCCTTCTGGCAAATTCCTTCTGGATTAATTGTATTTGCTTCATTTATCGGAAAAACCACCCAATTATTCATTGATATAGCGAGAAAGAATATGAACGGCAGTAATGACTTTTCACATTTAACGGGGCATATACTGCTGTTTTGCTGGGATAAACACTCAACGAAGCAAGTCATACAGTTAATTCTTGGCGATAAAAAACGCCATAATCGTCAAATATTATTATGTGTCACTGAAGATATGGAGAACCCGTTTCCAGAAATTGATGAGGTTTCCTTCGCTAAATTAGACTCGTTTTCGGACACGCAAGAGCTAGATAGAGTTGGCCTAAAAACAGCCCAACGTATTATTATCGATGGCAGTACCGACGATGAAACCTTATCTATAGCCCTCAGTATTGCGACCTTCACTGATAAGAATGCGAATATAACCGCACACTTTTTTGATGAAAGTAAAGCCAAGCTATTAAAGATTCACTGCCCCTATATTGAATGCAGTATCGATAACAGTGCACAGATAATGGTAAGAAGCATGCAAGATCCTGGTTCAAGCCAAGTCACCGAGCGATTGCTTTCAACGTTAAACGGCGCAACCTTATACAGTATTTTAATTCCCGATTTGATCACCGACACTAGCTTCGGTGAGTTATTTAAAACATTCAAACAACGCTACGATATGATCTTAATAGGCTTTAGCAAAGATAAAAGTGGCAATGATATGAGTTTAAACCCAACCAATGATGCGATAGTTAGCGCGGGTTATCACCTTTATTATATTGCCAATGAACGCCTTTATGTTGAGGATATTGATTGGCAAGATATCAATTAGTATTTGCTCAATATTCGTGAAATATTTGCAGAGTGTTCGTAGAGCACTCTTTCAATGATCACTCCCTATTTTGTTCATTTTGATGCTAGGACGCAGCGATAATGAGTATAGAAACAAGCGCGACTTCATATCAATCATTAACCTCAATAGTAGCTGAAAACATACCTCTTTGGTTCCAACAAGGTGGGACAATGGGCATGATTATGTGGTTATTACTGTTGTTATCTTTTGTTACAACAGTTGTGACACTAGAGCGCTTGTTCTTTTGGGCTATTTATTATTTTCAACGGGAGCGCTTTACACTACAAGAGTGTTTTGCCGCTTTAAATAAACACCAAAAGACCGACGCCTTATTAGCTTGTCAAAAAATACCAACACCCGCATTAAAAATGTTGGCTCATGGTATTGAAGGCCTGCCCACTTCCCCCACAGAAAAAATGCATGCCTATGCAGCTATACAGATAAATAAGTTATCACGAGGACAATCGTTATTGCGTACTATCGCCATCATTTCTCCGATACTAGGAGTGATAGGTGCTTTGCTGTTCTTTATTGAAGTTTTACCGGTTATTGCAGTAGAAAATAGCAGCAATAATCAAGCGCTGTTGGTGGTAACTTCGCAGGCATTAATTCCAGTAGCGACGAGTCTCATTGTGATGACTTTGGCTTTATTACCTTATCACTTGTTTGGTGTTTTTATTAACACACTACGCTTACATCTAGCCACCATACTTGCTCAGTTTAACCACCTTTGCCAACAGCAAAGCTTAATCAATAGCACAACCAATAAAGCGATGCAGAGCGTTAACAGTGCACAGCAAAAAAATGTTACAGAAAACATTCAAAATGATCCCGTATCAGAACAAACAAGCATGCCTTATCATTATGAATTTTCAAAAGAAACGGGTGAGGTCAATGTAACTATTCACCCTCAAACTGAAGATATCAAACGAGTCAGTTCATCCTCAATTGCTAAAATGTATGCTCAAACACTCACGCCTACTAATGCGAATACAGATGAAAAGCCTATACTAAAGAAATAACTTAATAGTATTTTTATGTCATTAAGTTTTTATGCCCATTAAGTTTCTATGTCAAAACAAACTAACAACATCAACGAATATTAAGGCACCCAGTATATGAAGTCTGCTTATCACTACTTTCCTTTTATTATCATAAGCTTTTTATTATATGCAGTGTTTTTCTATTTTCATGGTGATCTATTACCAAGTAATCAAGTTAATCTGCTAGCAACAAAAAAAGTATCGGAAATAACCCAACCGACATTAACAGCGACACCAACACCGACACCGACACCCAAAACAGCCTCATCTTTAGAATCAGCCGCTTCTACAACAATAATCAAAGAAAAAGAAGCGCCCCTTACTAATAATAAACAGCACATTAATCAACAACGTATCGACCAACAACTGCTGACATCACCACAATCTAAACAAGAGGCAGCATCAACAATTGATAGCATAACCGATCAACAACCTGCATCAATCACAATAGTAGCTTCTATGTTAGAGGCAACTCAAGCCGATTATCAACTGGCTAAAATCCGCCATCAAAACAGTATTAAAAATCATCTAAGTACCGACGATGCACTATTAAAAGAATTTATATTTAACCAAAATCTGATTAATTTACCTGCTTTAATTCCCAAAAAAGTAAGCAATAATAAGCCCAGTGAAAAGGTGAAAAATCTTAGTTCCTATTCATCTAACGCCCTCAATGAAAATACAGTGTTAACATCCATTGCTTCGACATTACCGCTTAACAATCCAACACAAGTTATTCGTAATAATAAACTTAAAATCATAATAAAGCAGCCACCAAAGCAGGCTTCAACGCCAAGGACCGAACCAAAAAGGCTCAACCCAAAAGGCACCGATAAACCAACAATATTACAGGAAGCCGTCGCTATTTCAGGTAAAAAGCCTAAATACCCTCAGCGGGCAGCTTTAAGGCAACAAAAAGGACAAGTAAAAGCAACAATGACAGTCATGGAAAATGGACAAACGATAGCGGTAAAATTAACAACGTCTAGCGGTCATGAAATGCTTGATAAAGCGGTATTGAACTTTATAGAAAATGAGCGGTTTATGCCCGCTTTAAAAGGGCAAGAAAAAATAAGCAGCGAGCAGTCATACTCATTTCGCTATCAATAATAAGTACTTAACAACCAGTTAAAAATGATCGATAGCAACGCCATTAAGTATGTTTTCAAATAT
Organism: Psychromonas sp. SR45-3; assembly: GCF_014163575.1. Classification (NCBI taxonomy): domain Bacteria; kingdom Pseudomonadati; phylum Pseudomonadota; class Gammaproteobacteria; order Alteromonadales; family Psychromonadaceae; genus Psychromonas; species Psychromonas sp. SR45-3. Next base: position 42,052 of record NZ_JACJDP010000023.1, on the reverse strand, counting down.
AACGAAGGAAAAATGAGTCAATTTAAGATGAAATTGCGTCAAATGCTCGGTCCATATTCAAAATTTGTAACGCAGATGTGATGCATTTTAACCAGCTAGTTAGTTAGCGAAATGGGTATACCAATAGGAAACAGTCATCTTATAGGGGGCACTCCCTTTGTATCAAGCAATGTAATACAGAGGGAATAATATCAGCTTATGCTTTCTATAAGATAACTGATGCTTTATTTGGGACAGTTTATGCTTTATATATTAATCAATTGCAGCCATATCACCACTTGCTTCTAACCATGACTTACGGTCTCCCGCGCGTTTTTTAGCTAGCAACATATCCATCATTTCCATCATTTTATCTGCATCATCGATGGTTAATTGTACTAGGCGACGCGTATTCGGATCCATGGTAGTTTCACGCAACTGTAAAGGGTTCATTTCACCAAGGCCTTTGAATCGTTGAACGTTAACTTTTCCACGCTTTTTCTCTGCTTGAATGCGATCTAGTATGCCATCTTTTTCAGATTCATCTAAAGCATAATAAACTTCTTTACCGATATCGATTCGATATAAAGGTGGCATCGCTACATAGAAGTTACCGGCTTCAACAACGGCTCTAAAATGACGTACGAACAAAGCACAAATTAGGGTCGCAATATGTAATCCATCGGAATCCGCATCAGCAAGAATACAAATTTTTCCGTAGCGCAATCCAGACAAGTCTGTAGAAGCGGGATCAATACCAATTGCGATTGATATATTGTGAATTTCTTCTGAGCTTAAAATTACATCGGACTCATCTTCCCAAGTATTCTTTATTTTACCTCGTAATGGCATAATCGCTTGAAACTCTCGGTCTCGAGCTTGTTTTGCACTACCGCCAGCAGAGTCCCCTTCAACTAAAAACAGCTCGCCTCGCGTTGGGTCTGGAGTCGAACAATCAGTTAGTTTCCCTGGTAAAGCGGGCCCTTGCGTAATTTTTTTACGTGCGACTTTTTTGCTTTTACGATTACGTGCTTGAGCATTATTAATACAGAATTCAGCTAAGGCTTCCGCCTCATTAACATTGGCGTTTAACCATAAACTAAAGGCATCTTTAACAACACCTGACACAAAAACTGAACATTGACGAGAAGATAAGCGTTCTTTTGTTTGCCCAGCAAACTGCGGCTCTTTTATTTTAACGGAAAGAATATAACTACATTTGTCCCAGATATCTTCCGGACTTAATTTAATACCACGAGGTAGAATATTACGAATATCACAAAACTCGCGCATCGCATCCAATAAGCCTTGGCGGAAACCATTAACATGCGTGCCCCCTTGAGAGGTTGGGATCAAGTTAACGTAACTTTCAGTAATAGAGTCACCGCCTTCTGGTAGCCACACAACAGCCCAGTCAGCCATTTCTCTGTTGGCAGAAAACTTACCTACAAAGGGCACAGAAGGTAATAATTCGTTGTCAGCAACGGCTTCTAATAAATAATCATTAAGGCCATCTTGATAGCACCATTCATAATTATTTTTATTCACTTTATCTTTAAATTTAATGGTTAAACCCGGACATAATACGGCTTTAGCTTTTAATAAATGTAATAGACGTGAAACAGAAAATTTAAAACTATCAAAATATTTTGGGTCTGGTCTAAAGTGCACGCTAGTGCCGGTATTACGTTTTCCACAAACACCGATTTCACTTAGTTCTTCTACTTTGTCGCCATTTTCAAAGGCAATATGAAATATTTTAGCATCACGACGAATTTGTACATCAACACGCGTAGAGAGCGCATTAACCACGGAAATACCTACACCGTGTAAACCTCCTGATATTTCATAATTTTTACCAGAAAACTTACCACCGGCGTGTAACTTACAAAAGATCAGTTCAACACCAGATATCTTCTCTTCTGCATGCATATCAATCGGCATACCTCGACCATCATCAATGACTTCCAAAGACTGGTCTTCGTGTAAGATCACCTGAATAGAACTTGCATGGCCTGCCAATGCTTCATCGACCGAGTTATCTATTACTTCTTGGGCTAAATGATTTGGACGATTGGTTTCAGTATACATACCAGGTCGATGACGAACGGGATCGAGTCCGTTTAATACTTCAATGGAATCTGAATTATATTGTTCGCTCATGCATGCACCTATGGTTATTCTGTTTAATAATGATGAAGTTTAATGGTTGTTAATTCTGCGCGTAAGTTACCACAGAACAAAACAGTTGATTGTATGTATTTAGTAAAGAAAATGAATTATTTCTGCAACATAACGTTCAAAGCCAATAAAGCTATGATCGCCCCCATTTTCACAGGTTATTTTACATTGTTTATATTTTTTTAATGCATCTCGGTAGTCTAAAACTTCATCTTGCTGCTGTAATAACACCCAAATGTTCTCAGGATAGTTAATTTTTTCAACATGTAGAGCCTTGAGCTGCTCAATATAATCAGAGTTAATAATGTATGGCTGCTGAAGATAGGGATGAATCTGTTCACCTTGGTAAAAATCTAGCAAAATATTCGGTGTGACTGCGGGGTTAATAAGTACAACTTTTACCGCATATTGCTGAGCCACCTTGGTTGCTAAAAATCCACCTAAAGAACTGCCCATAACCGCTATTTTACATTTATCATATTGTTTGAAGACAGATTCAATAACAGACCACATATCTTCAGGATAGACGGGAAGTTGTGGGCAAACAAAATGAATTTCAGGATGTTCTAACAATAAATAATCACGCATTTGTTGTGCTTTAAGTGATGCAGGAGAGCTATGAAAACCATGAAGTGAAAGCAATACTTTGGTTATGTTAGCGGTTGTCATTTTACCTCTTATTTAACTTCAGATCAGAGTAATGAAAGCGGAAGTTATTTTTATGTAGTTCAGTTAAATTTATAATTATACAACATTGTTGATTTTGTTCACTGCTATACGAGCTATAGAGCCAATAACTGCTTATTGCAGGCTAGTTTTACTTACCCCGAATTGAGATTATTTAATATCCGGTGGCATTCACATCAGTAACAAAATCACCAATATCAATACGTTCAACTTGGGTGTTTATTTTACCTGATTTTGTCAATGTTAAATAGCGATATCCAGGGGCTTTATCATCAACAGCAAAATCATCACTTTGTGGTTTAAATTGTACACAAGTAGATGGGCTGGTTAGGTAACGAACCCCATTTTTAGTGACATCAAAAGCTTGGTGAACGTGGCCAGATAAAACCGCTTTCACATTATCGAACTGACTGATCAACTCAATAAGTTGCGCATTGTTTTTCAAAATATGTTGGTCTAACCAGGCCGAACCTACAGGCAATACATGGTGATGAATTGCAATCAAAGTATGTTTTTTTGGGTACTGCTTAAGCTTATCTTCTAGGAAAAATAATTGTGACTCACTGAGATGACCGTAAGGTACGCCAGAGACTTGAGAGTCCAATAGAATAATTTGCCAATGTTCGCTGACTATTTGTTTGGTTTGCGCAAGACCTTCATTTAATAAAGCAGGCAACATCACTTCTTGCATATCATGATTACCCGGCAACCAATAACAAGGCATTTTTAATGTTTTAATGCGCTCACTGAAATCAAGGTAAGACTGAGTAGAATGATCTTGCGACAAATCACCAGTGCACAAAACAGCAGCACATTTAGCAGTGTATTGTTGAGCATGCTCTATAACAGCATCATAACTATCTACTGTTTTAATGCCTAATAAGTCTTTATCACTATCAGCAAAAAGATGTGTGTCGGTAATTTGTAATAACTTTACCTCCCCCTTATGATCCGCATTTAGCGTTGCTACCGTCTGATGTACACCATTCATTTTTATATTATTCACTCTATAATTTAAAGTTAACACACCACGCTAAATGGCCATTTTATTAAAAGTCAGCTAATTATTTTATCATTCTCACAATAATGAAAATGAATTAATGATTAAAAGTGTCGACAAAAGCACATTTTCACAACCTAAAATATGCAATCAGTATAAAAATTAGATATTTAAGCCATTTTTATAATTTAATTGTAACCACTGCAACCCAATAATCGTTGCCGCATTATCAATTTTTCCAGATTGCACCCATTGATAAGCTTGCTCTCTAGAGACCACATGAACTCGAATATCTTCGCCTTCTTCAGCTAAGCCAAAAACACCTTCCACATTACGACTGTCTACATTTGCTACAAATAAATCGATAGTTTCAGTCGTGCCGCCAGGACTCACAAAATAACTGAGCATAAATTGGCACTGGTCAATCACTAATCCAGCTTCTTCGAATGCTTCTCGCTTTGCTACTTCCTGTGCATCTTCACCTTCATCTATCATGCCGGCAATTAATTCTAATAACCAAGGAGACTGTTTGCTGTCCATCGCGCCAAAACGAAACTGTTCCACCAAGATCACCGTATCCAACGCTTTATCATAAGCTAATAAAGCCGCCGCTTTACCTCTTTCAAAAAACTCACGTTGAATGGGCTGGCTCCATTCACCAGAAAACAATTTATGTTTTAAAGTGAACTTATTACATTTAAAAAAACCTTTATAAAGTGGCTCACAGCCTAATATTTTCACATCATTTTTGTCGTACATTATTTTCCCTTTCATTCTCTGTTTATCATATTCAGTCATCTGATATGAATTGAAATCGCTAGCATCAGTCGTGTTGGCAATACCGCTAGTGGCCTATTATTGAGCGTGTAAATGAAATACTTAAATGCATAAACCGCACCAATAAACGATTTACTCATTTTTTAAATAGTTATAGGATAAACATTATAATTAATGATTAAAGTTAATAATTATAGAGACACACAACTTTTTTAAAAATGGTTTTAAAAATCATTTACATACAGTAAAACCCCTATTGAAAAACTCAAAAAAATACGATTATATTCAAATTTTAATTGTATTTTTAAGCAACAAATAATAGTTAAAAATAGGTTTTTATAATACCCTACAATATTAAAAATTAGCCTTTCTTCATATGAGCAAAAACACACTCAATAGGATTTCCATATCATGAATTTAAAACGCCTTTATATTGCAAGCTTACTAGGCTTATCAAGTGTTGCCGTCAATGCTGATACGCTACAACAAGTTTATGAAACAGCCAAATACAAAGATCCCATTATTTTAAAAAGCAAGGCACAATATGATGTGTTTGTTGAGCAAGTATCAGAATCAAAATCGGTATTATTACCACAAATTGGTTTTGGATTAGATGCCAACCATGTGCAATCTAGTATTAGTACTAATACCAACACCAACTATGGCGCAAGTTTAGACCTAACACAGTCACTTTATAATGGTACTTATTGGCAACAAACTGATATTGCAGAGAAACAAGCAACACAATACGCTGCTATTTACGGTTATGCCGCACAAGATTTATTATTCCGCGCAGCTACTGCTTACTTTGATGTATTGCGTGCCGATGAATCAGTTAAATCTGTAAAAGCGAACAAGCGCGCTGTTGAGCGCCAACTAGAGCAAACTAAACAACGTTTTGATGTGGGTTTAATTGCAATTACTGACGTACATGAAGCGCAGGCAGAATACGATAGAACAGTGGCTGATTTAATCACAGCAGAAAATACATTGGCTAATAATTATTACCTATTGCGTGAGTTAACTGGTGAAGATGTTAAACAAGTTGCGTACTTAGATACTAAAACATTTGACCCGCAGCCACTTGAAGGCGATGTTAAAATTTGGCGTAATAAAGCCTTAGAGTATAATTTAGATTTACATAACAAACGTATTGCTAAAGAACTAGCAAAAATGAATATCGAATTAGCTGAAGCTGGTCATGAGCCAACACTCAATTTCACCGCTGGTTTAGGCTATAACGATTATAATTACCATGACTCAAACTCAACATCTTATGATGCAACAGCCGCTACTTTTGGGCTTAGCTTGAATGTACCTATTTACACTGGTGGTGGTATTACTTCTCGAGTTAAACAAGCACAATTTAACTATGTTGTAGCAAGTGAAGATCTAATACAAAGCTTCCGTAGTATTGATGCACAGATCAACAGTGGTTATAACAACGTTCAAGCTTCTTTAAGTTCTATTCGCGCTTACGAGCAAACGGTTGTTTCATCACAAAGTGCGTTAGATGCCGCTGAAGCAAGCTTTGAAGTAGGAACACGTACTATTGTTGACGTTTTGGATGCGACACGTAACTTATACAGCTCTGAAAACTTATTAGCCAATGCTCGTTATGATTACATCATTAATATGCTGCAACTTAAACTATCTGCAGGTACATTATCTGAGAAAGATATTTTTGATATCTCAGCTGGATTAACTGATGTATCAATGAGCCCAGATGCTAGTGTTTCTGAGATCTCAAAAGCTAAAAAGTAACAACACTAAAATAGCAATTCATCGAAATTGTTATTAACATGAAATACTAAGTTCTAGCATCAAATTAAAAAGTACTAAATTAACAAGTGCTAAGATCAAAAAAGGGAAGCTTCTGCTTCCCTTTTTTATTCTCGCCAATTCTCAGTTAACTTTAACGTTCATTACGAATTGTTTTAATGATCTCGGTTGTTGAGCAACCATCTTTAAACTGCAGTACTCTCACCTCACCACCATTGGCAATGACTTCAGCGCCACCGGCTATTTGCTCAGGTGTATAATCTCCACCTTTAACCAGTAGATCAGGTAAAATACCAGCAATCAAACGCTGTGGAGTATCTTCACAGAACTCGACCACCCAATCCACAGCACCTAATCCCGCTAATACAGCCATACGTCGGTCTGCAGTGTTAATAGGACGCCCTTCCCCTTTTAAATCGCGTACAGACTGGTCACTATTAACAGCAACAATGAGTCTATCTCCTTGTTCACGAGCAGTATTTAAATAGGAGACATGGCCAGCATGTAAAATATCAAAGCAGCCATTGGTCATGACTACCTTCTCTCCACGATGCTGCGCTAATTTTACCGCTAATTGTAATTGGCTTTCTGTTAACACACCAAAGCCAATTTCTTGTTGGCTATAGACTGCATTTGCTAACTCAATGGTATTCACTGTCGAAGTACCAATTTTGCCCACCACGACACCTGCGCCTGCATTGGCTAGCGCACAGGCATCTTCATAGCTGCTGCCCGCTGCAATAGAGGCAGCTAATACTGCAATCACAGTATCCCCTGCACCAGTAACATCAAATACTTCTTGCGCTTGAGTAGGTAGGTGGAAAGGTTCTTCGTGCTCTCTAATCAAAGTCATACCGTGCTCACTACGAGTCACTAATAAGGCTTCTAATTGCAAATCTTTAATTAACTGTCTAGCGCGTTCGAATAGCTCTTGATCATTTTTACAATGACCTACTACCCCTTCAAATTCAGAGAGATTAGGAGTAAGTAGCGTCGCACCGCGGTATTTTTCAAAGCTCGTCCCTTTAGGGTCAACCAAAACTTTAACGCCGCGACTTTTGGCAAGTTGGATCATTTTTTGTACGTCAGCTAATGACCCTTTATTGTAGTCAGAAAAGACAATCACAGGATTAGACTGATCCAATGCGTTGCTCATCTTATTAATCATTGCTGTACTATCAACATCAGCAAATGATTCTTCAAAATCCAGACGAATTAATTGTTGGTGGCGGCTTAATACACGTAACTTTGTAATTGTCGGTGCATTAGGAACAGTGACAAAATCTGTTTCTACATGCACTGAATGTAGGCTATCTTTAATCGATTGTGCCGCTTCATCGTCGCCAACCAAGCCCACTATTTTTGACTTTGCCCCTAATGCTGCAATATTGAGTGCAACATTTGCCGCACCACCAGGACGTTCTTCTATTTGTTTAACATTAACGATAGGTACTGGCGCTTCAGGAGAGATACGTGCAGCAGGACCATGCCAATATCTATCTAGCATGACGTCACCGACAACTAATACGTTTGCTTGCTCATATTCAGGTAAGGTTATTTTCATTTTATCTCTCTCTAGGGCGTTTATCGGCTTAGATTATCACAGACCTCATTAAATCACATTTTCAAAACAGACAATTTGATGTTTTTAAACACATAAAATTCGATAATCAAACACTCATAAAGTAAATTCAACACAAGGCATTCATGCAACTGCAGCTTGTACCGCTAAGACTCAGGTAACTTCCTGATAAAGAGAAGTAAAATAAGCATTATTACGACTAACATTAATTGTAAATACAATTGCCCTATCAATAAAAGGATAGAGATCAGGAAACTAATGACAATACTTAAATAAATAATTGGTTTACGTTGTTTATTGATTTTTTTATGCGCTTGCCAATGTTTTAAATCATCACCAACAGCAGGTAGATTTAACAACCACAGTTGAAAGCGAGGTGAGCTTTTAGAGAATCCGAAGAGCGCCAATATAAAAAAAGGAGTTGCTGGAAGTAAGGGTAAAATAATGCCTAATAGTCCGAGTAATGTTGCGCAGCAAGCGACTACGAATAAGGTATATTTAATTAAATTTTGTAACATTTAACCTTTCCCCTAATCTTAAAAAATGCCAAAAAAAAGGCCTGCATTAAGCAGACCTTTTTATTATAGCAATTTTGCAACTTACATTGCTCAGCCAATTTTAATTAGCTGAGAAAATGAAATTACTTACCTAGCTTCTCTTTAATACGAGCAGCTTTACCAGTAAGTTCACGTAAGTAGTAAAGTTTAGCTTGGCGAACCAGACCGCGACGTTTAACTTCAACGCTTCCTACAAGTGGGCTGTGAGTTTGGAATACACGCTCAACACCTTCACCGTTCGAGATTTTACGAACTGTGAATGCTGAATGTAAACCACGGTTACGCTTAGCAATAACAACACCTTCAAATGCTTGAAGACGCTCTTTTTCACCTTCTTTTACGCGAACACGTACAACAACAGTATCACCTTGAGAAAACTTAGGGATGTCTGTACGTAGTTGTTCGTTTTCAATTGCTTGTAAAATATTACTCATTTTAATACCTTTTAATTCTAGTTAACTAATAACATCGCTGTTTAGTTGGAGCTACTATCCAGAGCAGCAAGCAATTTTGCTTGCTCGTCAGTCAGAGCTAGATCTTTTAATAAATCGGGTCTTCTTTGTTTCGTGCGCTGTAATGATTGAGTTAATCGCCATTGACGAATTTTCTCGTGATCACCACTTAATAAAACACTCGGCACTTGCTTTCCATCTAACACCTCAGGCCTTGTATAATGAGGGCAATCAAGCAATCCATCCGCAAAGGAGTCTTGCTCAGCTGATTGACTATGACCCAAAACACCCGGTACAAAACGTACCACAGCATCTATTAAAATCATTGCCGGCAGCTCACCACCACTTAACACATAATCACCAACAGACCATTCTTCGTCTATTAAGCTTTCGATTATACGCTCGTCTATTCCTTCATAGCGTCCAGCCACTAATATCAAAGCTTGAGAGCTTGATAAAGACTGCGCACCTTGATGGTCTAAACGTCGACCTTGAGGAGAAAGGTAAATTACCTTTGCCTCGTGTCCTGCTTCTCTTGCGCTCTGTTTTGCTGCGTTGATTGCATCCCGTAAAGGTTGCACCATCATCAGCATTCCAGGCCCACCACCATAGGGACGATCATCGACCGTTCTATGTTTATCTAATGTAAAATCACGTGGATTCCAACATTCGATAGAGAGCAAGTTATTTTTAATCGCTCGACCTGTTACCCCATTCTCGCTAATGGCCCGAAACATGTCCGGGAAGAGGCTAATAACCCCTAACCACATAACTTTTCTCCTAGGGTAATTAGAAATCAGGTTCCCAATTAACTGTAATTAGTTGGCCTGTAATATCAACATTCAATATTACTTGCTCTTCGATGAACGGAATTAACCGCTCTTTTTGTCCAAAAGCATCATTCGAGTTGGCTTTTACAACAAGCACATCTTTAGAGCCTGTTTCCATCAAATCAGTGACAACACCAAGATGATAACCTTTGTCAGTATTAACCTGACACCCGACTAAATCGCGCCAGTAGTAGTCTGCTTCCAATTCTGGAAGGCTAGATGGTTGAACAAGAAGGTCAAGGCCAACTAAGGCTTGTACTTCTTCACGAACATCGTAACCGTCTACTTTTGCAACAAAACCTTTATTGTGACGTTTCCATTCAGTGATATTCACTTCACGTAAAGCCCCATTAGATTTCATTAACAATGGCTTGTATTGAAAAATACTTTCAGGATCATCGGTGTAGGAGTGGATTTTTAACCAGCCTTTGATGCCGTAAACTGCACCAAATTTGCCTATTTCTATTGGTTGTGCTTGTTCGCTCACCTAATATCTCCTTCACCTAACCGCAATTAAGCAGCTACAGCGTTATCTTTTACTAATTTAGCTACACGATCACTTAGCTGTGCGCCAAGACCAACCCAATGGTTGATTCGATCTGTATCTAAACGTAATTTTTCTGATTGACCTTGTGCAGTTGGGTTAAAGAAACCAACTTTTTCAAGGAAACGACCGTCACGTGGGCTACGGCTATCAGTTACTACCACTTGGTAGAATGGGCGTTTTTTAGCGCCACCACGAGCTAAACGAATAGTTACCATATCGTCCTCTATATATATTATTAAACGTCGAAAGTCAGTGAATTCTGACCACCTGCTTCTGTAGAAAGCCGCAAAATTATACTCTTATTTAGAAAAAGAACAATCAAAATCACAGTTAGCAATCAATTCAAACGGCTAAAATATAAAAAAACCCCGTTGAATAAGATTCAACGGGGTTTCTAAACAATCCTAACATTGTGCTTGATTATGTTTTATTTTTTACGGAAACCGCCTAAACCAGGCGGTAATCCAGCGCCTCCCATGCCCGGCATACCGCCGCCCATACCAGGCATCATGCCTTGCATGCCACTCATCATTTTACGCATGCCACCGCCTTTACCGGCCATTTTCTTCATCATTTTTTGCATTTGCGTAAACTGTTTAAGCAGTTTATTCACATCTTGAATTTGCGTACCAGAACCCGCAGCGATACGACGCTTACGGCCACCTTTGATAATTTCAGGCTTGGCACGTTCCTTTTTAGTCATTGAATTGATGATCGCTTCCATTTGATTGGTTGCTTTGTCATTCACTTGATCTTTCATTGCATCAGGAATATTCGACATACCCGGCAATTTATCCATCATGCCCATCATGCCACCCATGCTTTTCATCTGCACTAATTGGTCACGGAAATCTTCTAGGTCAAAACCTTTCCCTTTTTGAACTTTTTTCGCTAATTTAGCCGCTTTATCTTTATCAACTTTAGTTTCAAGTTCTTCGATTAATGAAAGAACATCACCCATGCCTAAGATACGAGACGCAATACGATCTGGATAGAAAGGTTCTAAAGCATCAACTTTTTCACCCATACCGATAAATTTAACGGGTTTACCAGTGATATGGCGAATTGAAAGTGCAGCACCACCACGTGCATCACCATCAGCTTTTGTTAAGATAACACCGGTTAATGGTAATGCTTCATTAAATGCTTGTGCTGTATTAGCCGCATCTTGGCCGGTCATCGCATCTACAACAAACAATGTCTCAATTGGATTAATCGCTGCATGTAAATCTTTAATTTCATCCATCATCTCGCCGTCAACATGCAAACGACCTGCCGTATCGACAATCACAACATCAATGAATTTCTTTTTCGCATGAGCAATAGCAGCATTGGCAATATCAATTGGCTTTTGCGTGATATCACTTGGGAAAAACTCAACACCCACTTCACTCGCTAGGGTTTCTAACTGTTTGATCGCCGCAGGACGGTAAACGTCAGCACTCACGACTAAAACTGATTTCTTTTCTTTATTTTTTAATAACAATGACAACTTAGCAACAGATGTGGTCTTACCCGCACCTTGTAAACCTGCCATTAATAATACTGCTGGCGGTTGGGTCGCTAAATTTAAATTTTCGTTGACTTCACCCATTGCCAATTCAAGTTCGTTTTGTACAACTTTAATAAAGGCTTGGCCTGGGTTTAAACTTTTGGCAACTTCTTGTCCAATCGCGCGTTTTTTGATTGCTTTAATAAAGTCACGAACAACCGGTAAAGCTACATCGGCTTCTAACAACGCCATACGTACTTCGCGTAATGTGCCTTTAATGTTGTCTTCTGTTAATCGACCTTTACCACTGATACTTTTCAGTGACTTCGACAATCTGTCCGTTAAATTCTCAAACATGTTTATGTCTCATAGCTATAAATAATTAGGATTTTGTGTATTATACGCATTTATGCTTTTTCAAAATAGTATTAACTTCTCATCCATTCAATAAAGCTTATAATGAAGGTTATTAAAAGCCATTTTTCTGAGTAAAGGCAGTAATATATGAGTCAACTGGCAACTATCAGTGTTGTATTTTATTTACTAAGTGGCTTACTTGCTAGCCGCCAATTATTTTCACCTCAAGCAAAGTTAAGCTATCAGATTATTACCTTATCAAGTGTCGCACTATTAAGCCACGCTGCTTGGTTATATCAGAACATCTTTTTAATAAATGGTCAAAACTTGCCTATTTTAAATGTTGTTTCATTGGTGAGTTTTTTAATTGCGGCACTGTCACTGGCTATCAACAAAAAAATCAATACCGGCGTTCTGTTGCCAATCGTGTATGGGTTTAATATTATCAATTTTATCGCCGTGGTGTATTTACCAAGTCATTACATTACCCACTTGGAAGATAACCCGCAGGTTGGCTCACATATTATTTTAGCGTTACTCGCTTATGCCATGATGGCCATCGCCAGTTTATTTGCCTTACAATTAGCCTATGTCGATTACCGATTAAAGAAACACAGATCGCCTATCGCAGGGTTGAATTTACCTCCCTTAATGACACTTGAAAAAAGCTTATTTCAGTTTATTTTAATAGGATTTATCTTATTAAGTTGTACATTGGTCACTGGCTTTATGTTTTTAGATGATATGTTTGCAAGTGAAAGCGCGCACAAAGCTGTGCTGACGATTATTGCTTGGGTTATTTATGCGACCTTGTTATGGGGGCATTTCAAGAAAGGATGGCGTGGCCGTTTAGTGATTTACATTACCATCGTAGGCTCATCATTTTTAACACTTGCTTACTTTGGTAGCCGCTTTGTTAGAGAAATTATTCTCTGATCCTTTACGCCAGCATGTTCACAGCTAAGTGATACCATCTTGTTATGATAAGCAGTTAAAAAAGATAAACAGCTATCAGCACTCAACAAGATGGTTTACATTCTTGTTGCCTTAAGAAGCCTCTACACCCCATTAAAATAATGCCATTAAACTGATTTCATTAGAACGGTTTCATTAAATAGTGTGTAGTTTATTAAACTCAATTTGATGGGGACTAGTTTAGTCCAGCAGCTTGGCAACTTTGCTGTACTATTTCGTTATTGTTGCCCTGTATTTTTTGAATACGTTTAGCACGTTCGCATTCCCATGCATTAACGGGATAGGTTTTATGCCAAGCGGTCATTAACTGACGCTGCTGACGACTCATTTTATAACTCGGATAAATAGTATCCATGTATAAATAAGTACGTGCAATCACACCTCGGCTTTGTACAGGCGGCTCTACTTTACGCTTTTCTATTTTCATTGCGCAGCTACCAAAACTACTTTGAACATTGCCTAACATCACAAAGTTATAATTGCTGCGACTTGCATTAACTGACCCAATCGCGGGATATAGATTGTACATATCAGCTTGCATATATCGGTATTCTGCATTGGTCTTTTCTGCGCAACGTCGCCCTTTATAGGCTTTACCCTTGCTCGTCACGCATTGCTTATCACCACTTCGCCATTCAGTAAAGTTACGCCCGAAGTTTTCTGCTGGCACAACATGTTCCCACTCAATGCGTTTTGCTCGTTTTTTGTATTTTTTGCTTTCAAAGCCGGAGCTAGCAATCACATTTTTTTTGCTATCAAACTCTGCATCGCAATATAAAGTGTGACGTTCTTGAGGATCGGTATAGACTTCTTTTTCTAATTTCTTTTTAGCACTAGAAAAGGATTGGATTTGTGTGTTTTCGGCATAGGAAGATAATGACAAAAATAGTAATGTAATAAACAGTAAAGGTTTGATAAGCAGGCCCAATTAGTCAAAAGGCGGCATTATCAATATTAATTAACACACTGACAAGTGATTAACGTCATAAAATGACAATTATTGAGTTTTAATTGAGCATATACAGAATCGTACTCAAGAGTCACATTACAGCTCGCTGATCAGTAGTCGTTAGCGCTATATAAGTTGGCAAATAGCTGAGTAAATAGCTAAGTAAATAGTTTGGAGGATAGATTCGATAATTTTTAATAATTCACATTATCTTGTCAATATATTTTTTTATAGGTTTTTTTAGAAAATCTACTTTGTTATATTTGCATTTCTTCGATAATATCAAGGTCATCATTTTTAATTTTTTTAAAAGCAACTATCGAGAGTACTCTTGAACGAAATACCCACAAGTGCATTATTTATTAGTTTAGTCGTTTTAATCATCATCTCAGCTTATTTCTCTAGTTCAGAAACCAGCATGATGTCTTTAAATCGCTATCGTTTACGGCACTTAGCAGCAGACAAAAACAAAACTGCAATACGTGTTGAAAAACTATTAAACAAACCAGATAAATTGATCGGCTTGATCTTGATTGGTAACAACTTAGTTAATATTTTGGCTTCTGCTATTGCCACTATTATAGGGCAGCGCATGTTTGGTGATGCAGGTATCGCTATAGCGACTGGCGTACTGACATTAGTCATACTGATTTTTGCCGAGGTCACGCCTAAAACACTCGCGGTTTTATACCCTGAAAAAATTGCTTTCCCTAGCTCAGTATTATTAGCTCCTCTACAAAAAATATTAAGCCCCTTAGTTTGGTGTATTAATGGTATTTCTAACGGTTTATTAAGAATATTTGGTATCAGTGTTCATAATCAAAGTGACAATGCATTATCGAGTGACGAATTGCGCTCTGTTGTACATGAAGCCGGATCAATGATCCCTGAGCATCACCAACAAATGCTCTTAAGTATTCTTGAGTTAGAGAAAGTCACTGTCGATGAAATCATGGTGCCACGTAATGAAATTGCAGCGATTGATATCAACCAAGATTGGGATACAATTTTAAAGCAGTTAAAACATCGTACGCATACTATGACTTTGTTATACCGCGACACCATTGATGACTCTATTGGTTTCTTACACGCACGTGACTCGCTATTGATCCTGTTAAAAGAAGACTTCACTAAAACTACATTGTTAAGAAGTGTGCGTGAGTTGTACTTTATTCCAGAAGGCACACCACTGAATACGCAATTGATTAAGTTCCAACAAAACAAAGAACGTATGGGCTTAGTGGTGGACGAATATGGTGATATTCAAGGGTTAGTGACCTTAGCAGACATATTAGAAGAGATTGTTGGAGACTTCACTACAACACATGAACCGCACAGTTCTGAAGAGATCCACAAGCAACAAGATGATAGTTATATTATTGAAGGTAGCTTAGGTATTCGTGATTTGAACAAAGAAATGGGTTGGTCTTTACCTACCGATGGACCGCGCACCTTAAATGGTTTGATCCTTGAACATCTTGAAACGATTCCAACATCAGCAGTAAGTACTCGTATCTGCGGTTACCCTATGGAAATCATAGAAGTTGAAAATAATATGGTTAAGTTAGTGAAAATTATTCCTCATTTATATACTGAGGAAAACTAATATTATCAGTTCATTTAGTATAAAAATCGATTAACCTCGCTATTTTAAGAACACAAAATCAGCTACTTTCTATCAAGCAAGCCAATCGGTTTGCTTTTTTTTACTTTGAATTTAGTGTTTAAGCCCCTCCCCTTAGTCATTTCCCGCCAGAAAAACATTAATTACTGATGACCAGCGCCACCTTGTAGTGACTGGATTAAGCATGTGAACTTGATTGTTACGTTTATTGATATTATTGAAATTGTTGAATTTGTTGAGTTTGCTTTTAAGTATCAATCTTTTTGATTCTGAGAATAAAAACTATCAAATATTCTTTATCTGAAAATGATCGTATTGTTTTTACAACGCATCAATAGCGTTCAATTAATAGTTGAATCCAAGAGGAGATAAACAATGACAACCACTTCATATCATTTTATTGCAGGAGGCTTAGTGATTGCATATGAACCATGCCATTAAACACTTAAATACTAATACGATCCAAGCAGTAGCTAGCTCACACCCTTTAGCGGATGTCAGTAATTATGGCGTACAGAAAGCCAATAAAAGTAAACTTCATTCTTTTGGCTTATCGGTATTTGCAGGTGTTTTTATCGCCATTGCATTTGTTTTTTACCTTACGGTAACGACCGGTAGCGATGCCTCTTCTTGGGGCCTCACACGTTTAGCGGGGGGCACTGCATTTAGTTTAGGCTTAATACTCGTCGTGGTATGTGGAGCAGAATTATTCACTAGTACCGTATTGAGTAGCGTTGCTTGGGCTCAAGGGAAATTAAGTACTCTGCAGTTAATCGGTTGCTGGGCACGTGTTTACCTAGGCAACTTTGTTGGGGCGATGCTGATTTTATTACTTATTTTTGGTGCCAAAATGTATCAACTTGACGGTGGGCAATGGGGTATTAATGCGCTGCATGTAGCACAGCATAAAATCCACCACAGTTGGCTACAAGCCTTTTCATTAGGCGTGCTATGTAACCTATTAGTGTGTTTAGGTATTTGGATGACATTTAGCAGTAAAGATATGCTAACAAAGTCATTCTTACTGATATTACCGGTTGCAATGTTTGTCAGTAGCGGTTTTGAACATAGTATCGCGAACCTATTTATGGTGCCTTTGGGGATTGTTTTACAGCATACCGTACCTGCTGAGTATTTAATCTCATTGGGGTATAACGCGAATAGTTTTGCGGACCTAACAGTGAGTCATTTTGTGCTTAACAATTTAATTCCCGTCACTCTAGGCAATATTGTCGGAGGAGGAGTAATGGTTGGATTAGGGTATTGGTTAATTTACCAAGATGTTCCTATGTCATTAACAAACTCTGCGCCATTAACAAATCCAGTGCCATTAACAACACAATCAATAACACCGACATCACTGACTCACGGATCAACATCAGACCTCGCCACGACCACTTATTTACCATCACAAGGAACACCCATTATGAACAATACATTTTTAACTGACCTAACAGTTGCACAGCTAATGGATACAAAAGCCATCACTTTTTCAGGACAACAAACGGCAACCTCTGCTTTATTGGAATTATCAGCACAGCAAGCGCGTGGAGCAGTTGTCATCAATGAGCAAAAAGAACTACTTGGTTTTGTCTCAGAGCAGGATTTATTACGTAATTGGTGGGCAAATGATTTTGAGTTAGATCAGCAATTAAGTGTCGCTGATGTGATGCAAACTGAAGTCTTAAGTGTTACTCCAGAGCAAAGTATTGCAGAATTAATTGAATTTATGACCGTCGATAAAAGCATCTTATATCCGGTTAGCGATTCAGGTGTTTTATTATCAAGCCAATACCTAAGTTACCATCAACGCCTGAATAAAGCGGCAGCTAAACGACCTTCTATTTATCCAGTGATTGATAATGGTATCGTAGTGGGTACGATCACTCGCCAGCATATTACTCAGCATTTACTGTTACAGATGCAGTTTCAAGAAAAAGGTGTTTCTGAGGTCCAACAAAAAACCACATCGGATCAAGCAGCTTAATATAGTCGTATAACTCACGCTACGTGACTCAAAATGGCATAGCTTAAAGTTATCTGCCTGCTCCATAAAAAATAGAATTAATCGGAAAAATGATTAATTCTATTTTTTTGCAAGCTACGTACTAAACGTTTAGCTTCTGTTATAACGCAATCTTTTAATGGATTTTGCCCTAAATCATCTAACCAAACAAACGATAAACTACGATGCATATCTAATTCAGGTGTGTTCAATATCACTAATTCGCAACGTTCAACTTCTCTTTTTACATCTAACAAGGGTAAACAGCCTAGATAACTGCCATTTTTCACCAATTCTTTAATAACAGGGACACTTTCATATTCTTTCCATACATCAAGGTGGTCAATTAAACCATGTACCGCACTTTCAAAAATACGTCGCGTACCAGCCCCATGCTCTCTTAAAATCCACCGGGCTTGCTCTAACTGCGCAAGGTTAACCACCTTTGAATGTGCGTAAGGGTGATGGGTGTTGGTAAAAATAACTAAATGGTCATCAAAAATAGCTTCTTGAATAACACGACTATCATCATTGCGCCCTTCAATAATACCCAATTCAAATTCATGATTTAGTAATCCTCGAATCACCTCTTCACTATTTTCAACAAAAAGTTCAATGCGTAGTTCAGGAAAGTCACTATCGATATTACTGATTAGTTTTGGCAATAGGTGTTCAGCCGCGGTTTGGCTTGCACACAATGATAAGGTCCCACTGATTAAATGCTGATCTTTTAAGCCTTGATCAATTTGCTGTGCATTCTGGATCAGTTTGCGAGCCTGCGGTCTTAACCATCGCCCCCAATGGCTTAAGGTTAAACGGTTACCATGACGAATGAACAAAGGTCGATCAAGTAAGTTTTCTAGTTGTGCTAAGGACATACTCACAGCAGATTGTGTCATGCATAGGTGCTCTGCTGCACGGCTAACACTTTCATTGCTCGCGATAGCGTTAAAAACTTGTAACTGCTTCAGGGTGTACTTCATGAGAGTCCATTAATGACGTAATTGAGCCCTCAATGTAAAGCATCAGTTTTTTTGATACTTGATATAAAACAATTCACTAAAAAATAAAGCAAAAAAAAGGCTGCAAAGCAGCCTTAATAGTTATCTGATACTTACAGTTGCTGCAATTGCTCTGCAGACAATGAAATATCATCATTTTTATTGATACCAACACCCGCATCTATAATTGCTTGTGCAATCTCTTTTGCTTCAGTTAATGAGTGCATGGCATAAGTGCCACATTGATATTCATTTAGTTCTGGAATTTGATTTTGATTTTCTACATTCAACACATCTTGCATTGCCGCTAACCAAGCTTGACCCACTTGTTGCTCTGTTGGTGCACCGATTAAGCTCATGTAAAACCCAGTACGGCATCCCATTGGTGAAATATCGATAATTTCAACTTGATCACCATTGAGATGATCACGCATAAACCCTGCGTATAAATGCTCTAATGTATGAATGCCTTTTTCAGATAAAATATCTTTATTAGGCGCGGTGAAACGTAAATCAAATACTGTAATAGTATCCTTACTTGGTGTTTGCATGGTTTTAGCAATACGTACTGCTGGCGCTTTCATAATAGTATGGTCAACGGTAAAACTATCTAATAATGGCATAGGGTGTTTCCTTATTACTTAATTAATTATCTATCTATTCATTTCAAGGACCGAGTTTGATCGATTACGTAGAGTATTACACCTACTGGCTAGGTATGAAACAGTCGCCATAACCAACTCGAATCCAAATTTTCTTGGCAACCTTTTAACTGTGTTGCATATTTTTTAGCACGTACATCCACTTTGCGAGAGACTTTTACTAGCCACGCTTTTTTGTTGTAACTCTTACGCTTGTATCCTGTCCAACCCTCATGATAATTCAAATACTGGCCGTAAGCATCCCACTTCGACACACCATTTATTTTATGCGTTTTACTGGTGAACCAGCCCATAAAGTCGATAGCGTCATCAAAATCATCACGATTAGACCAGTCATTACCTGTTTCCCGCTGGTAGTCACTCCAGGTCATGTCTCTGGCTTGTGCATAACCGTAGGCATCACTTGCTCGCCCAATGGGTATAAACCAAAAGTATTGCATCGGTGGCGCGGCATCATGTTTAAAACTACTTTCTTGATACATAATAGCAATCGGCACATGAATGGGAGTCCCCCATCGCTCTTGCATTTTTTTGGAAGCACTATACCAATCCCGATTTTCAAAAAAAATATCACAAATATTTTCAGGATTTTTAGGAGGTGGTGTTGCACAGGCGATTAATGCGATAGGAAAAATTAAAGTGATTATTTTTTTAAATAAATGCATAGCTTTACTTTAAACCTCTCTGTTAATCGCAGAATAACGTGTCATTTTCCTATTTTATTAGCACTAAATGAATAACATCCAAAACAGATTAATAGTTACCTAACACGTTGCGCAGAGAAATTTTAACAGCACGTACAAGGTACATGCTGTTAGGGATAACTCGCTAGGTGCTGTTTATACTTTTTTAGCGTTAGTAAAGTAATCGGTTAAAAAATCAGGAAAACTCAATGTATCTGCAGCTTCAATGGCTTCACGCTTTTCAATTGACGTTTGCTTTTGCTGTGCAAATATCTGCTCAGACCAAATAGAATAAGGTTGCTCTTGTAGCTCGACTTTATACTGTTTTGCCAAACTCAATGCTAATGTCCCATTATCACCCGTAGAATCTTTGATGCACTTTAAAATACGCGCAGAACTGGTTTGCTCTGGGTCTTCAAAACGAGGGCTGATATGTTGCATTGCATTTTGATAACGATTATCCACGCGCTCTTTATCTAATAACGACGCCATTTCAGACAGTTGCTGATTTAACCACTTCCCCCAACCTGCAACATCTTTTGTTTGCTCGGCAATGGTTAAAGTAAGTTCAGGTTCACGACCTCGTGTTACCATTTCATTAAAGTTATCCGCACAGGCTGCGTATTCTTCTTGCGATAACGTTGGTGATTCAACACTTGCACACCAAGTTAAAAATAGATCTAAGAAGTTTACTTGCTCTTGAGTGATACCTAATTTACAAAATGGATTCACATCTAAAGAACGGATTTCAATATATTCAATACCACGTGCTTTTAATGCTTGCGATGGTGTCTCATTAGCTTTTTGAACACGTTTAGCACGAATAGAAGCATATAATTCGTTCTCTATCTGCAAAACATTGTCATTAAGCTGAACATATTCGCCATCTTTGACTATGCCCATCGCAGTAAACTTAGACTCTTTTTTAGATAACGCTTTACGCACGCTATCAAGGTAGGTGTTTAAACTGTTATAGCAGATATTTAAATCTGATTGAGAACTATTGGTATAACCTAAATCACTCAAACGCAATGACGTCGCATAGGGTAAATAAATGGTTCCTTTACCTGTCGCTTCAAAAGGAAGTTTTGTTTCTTTACCTTGTAAAAATGATTTACAAATAGCAGGAGAAGCACCAAACAAATAAGGAATAACCCAACCATAACGTAGGTAATTTCGAATTAATCCCATATATCCAGCAGATTGAGCGGCTTGACCGGTTAGCGGAGATCCATGCAGCTCCCCCCAATTATCCCAAAATGCTGCAGGTAATGAAAAGTTATAATGCACGCCAGAAATAATTTGCATCATACTACCGTAACGGTTTTTAAGACCTTGGCGATAGGTCGTTTTCATTCTGCCAATATTAGATGAACCATACTGTGCTAATTGCACATTATCTTCACTCATCACATAACAAGGCATACTCATTGGCCAAAGGTATTGTTCACTCGGTAAGTTCATAACCACATGATGATGAATGTCATTAAGATAGTTAAAGAGTTGATCTACGCTCGTTGCAACCGGCGTAATAAACTCTAACAGACTCTCAGCAAAATCAGTGGTGATAGAAGTATGTGTAAGTGCGCTACCGTAAGCACTAGGGTGCCCTTCTTGCGATAGCTTACCATCCTCGTTCACACGTAACGTTTCGCGTTCTATACCACGACCGAATGCAATGAAGCTCTCAGGATGCTCGCTGAGGAAATTAATACGCTGTTGAAAGTTCTTAGCCAAGTGTAAACCCCTAGGTGATTTTTTTAGAGCGCTAACTCTACCACCTAAATTAGTTGAACTAAATAAGCATTTAATAGAAACAAGAAAGCAGTACTTAGAACAGTAAAAAATTGGTGTTTTGTTAAGCGTTTTTACTCCCGAATCAAGAGTGTTATGGAAAAATAAGGAATAAAAACATTAAGAACAAATAACGCAGACTTTTACCAATCACGATATTGATAAAAGCACGTCCTCTGGAGAGCTTAAGCCAACCAGCAAACAAGCAGATCACATCACCTACGATAGGCAGCCAACTTAATAATAATGCAACATTTCCCCACTTTTGACAGAACAATAATGTTTTGGGGTATTTTAAAGCCGCCTTTTCCTGTCCAAAATTAATATAATAACCAAGTAAGTAAGTCACTACTGCGCCTAAACTATTACCTATGGTTACAGCAAAAAAAAATTCCCATTTCAAAGATAACTGTTGCTGCAAGTAGTAAATAAACAGCACTTCAGAGCCACCTGGAAATAACGTTGAGGAGATAAAACCACTGCTAAATAGCAGCCAATAATCATTCATATATTTTTCTTAAAAATGTCAAAGTTAATTATCTATATTGTAGGAAACACCTAAATAACGCCTATCCTTATTTTTGCTTTTAAGAATAAGTATTGATCCCCCTATAAAAAAGGCCACTAAAAAGTGGCCTTAATTAATAAGTATCATTTGTTAACAGCTTATCTAGCCAACAATCGCTAATAGTACACCAGCTGCTACCGCACTCCCTAATACACCGGCCACGTTAGGACCCATAGCATGCATTAATAAGAAGTTATGTGGATTTGCTTCTAACCCAACTTTATTAGCAACACGCGCGGCCATCGGCACCGCAGACACTCCAGCTGCACCAATCAAAGGATTGATTGGACTTTTTGAGAAACGTCCCATTGCTTTAGCCATCAATACACCAGAGGCAGTACCAATCGAGAAAGCAATTGCACCTAACCCTAAAATACCCAATGTTTCTAAGTTCAAGAACTTATCTGCAGATAGTTTAGAACCCACGCCTAAGCCTAAGAAAATCGTAACAATATTAATCAGTTCATTTTGAGCAGTTGAACTTAAACGGTCAACAACACCAGACTCTCGCATTAAATTACCTAAACAGAACATGCCAACCAATGGCGTAGCTGCCGGTAAAAATAAGATAGTCATGAACAATACCGCTAACGGGAAGATAATTTTTTCTTTCTTACTGACCGGGCGTAACTGTTCCATTTTAATTTGACGCTCTTCAGGCGTGGTTAATGCACGCATGATCGGCGGTTGAATAATAGGAACCAATGCCATATATGAGTAAGCAGCAACCGCTATTGCACCCAGTAAGTCAGGGGCAAGTTTAGACGCTAAGAAAATAGCCGTCGGCCCATCAGCACCACCTATAATGGCAATCGCAGACGCATCAGCAAGCGTAAATTCAAAACCAGGTACTAAGTTTAATAAAATAGCGCCAAATAACGTCGCAAAAATACCAAACTGTGCAGCTGCACCTAAAAATAAAGTTTTAGGATTAGCAATCAAAGCACCAAAATCAGTTAATGCGCCCACCCCCATGAAGATAATTAACGGGAACACCCCCGTTTCAATACCAATATGGTAGATGTAATAAAGCATGCCTCCTTCATCATTAAAACCTGCATTAGGGATATTCGCTAAAATAGCCCCAAAACCAATCGGTAGTAATAATAAAGGCTCAAACTTACGCGCGATCGCTAAGTACAATAGCAACCCACCGACGGCCATCATCACTAATTCAGGCCACTGAAAGTTTGCAACTCCCGTATCGGCCCATAGTGTCATTAATCCATTCACGTTATCTTCCTTAACCTATTACAAACAGTGAGTCACCGACATTCACAGCATCGCCTTCTCTGATGTTAACGGCTTGCACTGTGCCTGATTTTGGAGCACGAATTTCAGTTTCCATTTTCATCGCTTCCATAATCACCAGTACATCACCTTCGTCGACGTGGTCACCTTTGTTTACCAGTACTTTAAAGATATTACCCGCTAAAGGTGCCGGCACATCCTCACCTTCGGCATCAGCAGTCGCTGCAGGTGCAGCAGCGTTTGCCGCAACCGTTGTATTCACCTGTGCAGCATTAGCTTTAACTGGTGAAATACCGTCGATACTACCTTCTGGCCCCACTTGTACATTAAACAGCTGTCCATCAACTGAAACAGAGTAAGACTCTGGCGAATTTTTCGCTTTAGCAGGGGCATTAGCAACTTTCATATCATCAGCGCTTGGTACAGGCTCAAATGCATCAGGGTTATTGCGATTTTCTAAGAATTTAAGTCCGATTTCAGGGAACAACGCATAAATAAGAGCATCATCAATCTCATTGTCAGCAACTTTAACGCCTTTTTCAGCCGCTAATTTTTTGAACTCAGCTTCGATCGATGCCATTTCTGGCTTAAGATTATCCGCTGGGCGACAAGTAATTGCTTGCGCGCCATCTAATACTTTAGCTTGTAATTCGGCATTAACAGGTGCAGGCGTTGCGCCATATTCACCTTTTAATACACCAGCTGTTTCTTTAGTGACATTTTTATAGCGCTCACCCATCAATACATTGATTACAGCTTGTGTGCCAACAATTTGAGACGTTGGTGTCACTAAAGGAATTAAACCAAGATCTTCACGAACGCATGTAATTTCTTTTAATACTTCGTCCATCTTATCTGCAGCACCTTGCTGTTTAAGTTGGCTTTCCATATTAGTTAACATACCGCCCGGTACTTGTGCTATCAAAATACGTGGGTCAACACCTTTCAATTCACCTTCAAATTTCACATATTTTTTGCGTACTTCGCGGAAATAAGCAGAGATATCTTCTAGTTTATGTAAGTCCAACCCAGTATCACGCGGCGTACCCTCAACAATAGAAACTAATGTCTCCGTTGGTGAATGGCCGTAAGTCATACTCATTGAAGAGATAGCACTATCAATAATATCAACACCCGCATCAATCGCTTTTTGTTGAGTCGCTAAACTAAGACCTGTTGTTGCATGGCAATGCAAGGCTAATGGGATATTGGTGCAAGCTTTAATTTTTGTAACTAACTCTTCTGCAACATAAGGTTTTAATAAACCAGCCATATCTTTAATACAGATAGAGTGCGCGCCCATGTCCTCCAGACGTTTCGCCATATCAACCCAACCATCGATGGTATGGACTGAACTCGTCGTATAAGAGAGAGCCCCCTGAGCATGAGCACCAACTTCAACAGCCGATTTAATCGCCGTCTCAAAGTTACGCACGTCATTCATGGCATCGAAAATACGAAATACGTCTACGCCATTAGTATGTGCACGTTCGACAAACTTCTGTACCACATCATCAGCATAATGGCGGTAACCTAATAGGTTTTGGCCTCTTAACAGCATTTGTTGTGGTGTATTTGGCATCGCCGCTTTTAAAGCGCGAATACGATCCCAAGGATCTTCACCTAGATAACGAATACATGAATCGAAAGTAGCACCACCCCAAGTCTCTAAAGACCAATAGCCTACTTTATCTAATTTCTCTGCGATGGGTAACATATCGTCAATACGCATACGTGTTGCAAATAATGATTGGTGTGCATCACGTAAAACAACTTCGGTGATTGCGAGAGGCTTAGACATATTCACTTGCTCCTTTATTGATTCTTTGTCCATTAAACTGCTCGTGCTTTGCGGTATTGTTGCACTGCACTAGTGATCGCAGCGATTACTTGAGGGCTTACTTGTGTTTGATTAGCAGCTTGTGTAGCAACGGGTGCTTTACGCTTAGCTGAAATGACAGGTTTGTCTGCAGGGATATATTTAGCCATTAGATTTATACAAATAAATAATAAACCTAAAAACATATAAACAAATGCCATGCCGAGACCCAATAGCATAAATGCAGTGACTAAAGATCCTGTAATATCCATAAATGTACCCTTTCCTTTTCTAGATACACACTGAAACAGCCATTCAACAGATTAAAAATGAATATTTATTCATATCTAATAAGTATTTAATATGCTGTTAACAGTGAGTATTGAATACTGATCACGATTAAATCCATGTAAATAATAAACATCAACCACCAGATTACTTGATTTAATACGCGTTGAACATATGTATTTTCAGTAAAATAGTGTTTCACAGGCGCTTATTATAGTGGTTTTGGCTAAAAAATGAAAGCAATGGAATTTGACTCAACTTCCATAGTTTGCATTTAGCAATTAATAGTCTAGTAAAGGTGAAAGCAAGCGAGGTTAAACTTGTGACTTAAATATAAAATTAAGTGACTATTTATGCAAAATTATAAAAAAAACATGCATTTTTAGAGAGAAAATAAGTATAAAAAAAGAAATATAGTCATTTATTATGATTAAACATTCAAATAAAGTTGAATTTACAGGGACTATATAAGATTAAATAAAATAAGATGGAATAATAATAAAAGCGAAAAACTAAAGAAATGGTGCGGGTGAAGGGATTCGAACCCCTGACCGCCTGGTTCGTAGCCAGGTACTCTATCCAGCTGAGCTACACCCGCATGGTGCTTAATATTATTGGGAATAATATTAATAAGCTCTAAAAACAAAAAAACTTACTTTCGTAAGCTTGTAAAGAATGGTGCGGGTGAAGGGATTCGAACCCCTGACCGCCTGGTTCGTAGCCAGGTACTCTATCCAGCTGAGCTACACCCGCCGCGATATTCTTTATGTTTTTATTTCAATTCTTAAGCTCACCGTCTTTTCGTGCAAATAGAAAGATGGTGCGGGTGAAGGGATTCGAACCCCTGACCGCCTGGTTCGTAGCCAGGTACTCTATCCAGCTGAGCTACACCCGCTTTAAGAATCTACAAGAATGGCGGTGGAGGAGGGATTCGAACCCTCGAACAGGCTATAAACCCGTTACTCCCTTAGCAGGGGAGCGCCTTCGGCCACTCGGCCACCCCACCGTCGTCTTGTTGGCGCACATATTACTGTCTTCTGAAAACAAGTCAAACCTTTTTAGCATAATAATTTACTGCTTGCTTGCTAATTAAACAAACTGCTTGTTTTTTATCTGTTACGGTTGAATTTTAGACATAAAAAAAGAGCAATTAAGCTCTTCTTTAAATAACAGTTCACTGTCTATTCTGAACTGGCTGCGTTCTTTTCAGCTT
This sequence comes from Psychromonas sp. SR45-3, assembly GCF_014163575.1. NCBI lineage: Bacteria > Pseudomonadati > Pseudomonadota > Gammaproteobacteria > Alteromonadales > Psychromonadaceae > Psychromonas > Psychromonas sp. SR45-3. The sequence continues at coordinate 14,997 of NZ_JACJDP010000023.1, read as the reverse complement.
GAATACGCATATAAATCTCTTCACGATGCACTGATACATCTTTTGGCGCATTAACACCGACACGTACTTGGTTACCTTTAACACCTAAAACAGTAACGGTCACGTTGTCACCAATCATAAGAGTTTCGCCTACACGGCGCGTTAAAATTAGCATATCCTGCTCCTAAATTATTTTTATTTCATTTCCGTTAACATGAGTATGGCTCACTAAACACTAAATTCATCTTTTATTTAGTGCTTAGTTCACAATTTCTATTTTTCTTGCTTTGGTTCAGACTCTAGTTCAAATGCTTTATGCAATGCGCGTACAGCCAATTCTAAATACTTACTATCTACTAGCACTGAAATTTTAATCTCAGAAGTAGCGATTTGGTGCATGTTGATCCCTTCGGCACCTAAGGTCTCAAACATTTTTTGTGCCACTCCTGGGTGATTCCACATACCTACACCCACAATAGACACTTTAGCAATCTCGTTATTACCTTGTACTGAATCAGCATTCAACTTAGTACAAACAACTTCTAATAACTTAGTTGCTTCAACATAATCATCACGATGTACAGTAAACGTAAAGTCAGTTTTACCATCACCTAATGTATTTTGTACAATCATATCAACGTCGATATTGGCTGCACCAATAGGAGAAAGTATTTGTGCTGCAACAGTCGGTTGATCAGGAACACCTGATAACGTTAGACGCGCTTCGTCACGATTAAACGCGATACCAGAGATAACAGGAGATTCCATTTTATTTTCCTCATAACTAATTAACGTACCGCCACCATCTTTAAAACTAGAAAGTACACGTAGTGGCACGTTGTATTTCCCTGCAAATTCAACCGAACGAATTTGTAACACTTTTGCGCCTAAGCTGGCCATTTCTAACATCTCTTCAAAAGTGATGCTATCAAGACGACGTGCATTAGGCTCAACGCGTGGGTCAGTTGTATAAACACCGTCAACGTCGGTGTAGATTTGGCACTCGTCCGCTTTTAATGCAGCAGCAATCGCTACGGCAGAGGTATCACTGCCACCACGCCCAAGCGTGGTAATGTTATTATCTTCACAGCGGCCTTGAAAGCCTGCGACAACAACAATACGACCTTGCTTTAAGTGTTTTTGTAGGTTTTCAGTTTCGACATCTAATATACGCGCCTTAGAATGGCTGCGATCAGTTTTCAATCTAATTTGATCACCAGTCATGGAAACGGCATCAACACCTAAGTTATGCAACGCCATCGTCAATAATGCGATCGTCGTTTGCTCCCCAGTTGTTAATAACACATCCATTTCACGTGCACTTGGTTTCTCAATAAACTCTTTCGCTAAAGCAATTAATCGATTGGTTTCACCAGACATAGCGGATAAAACAACCACAACGTCATTGCCCGCCTCTTTTGTTGCTTTTACTTTGTCAGCCACTGCTTTGATTCGCTCAACAGTGCCAACGGAAGTACCGCCATATTTTTGAACTATTAGTGTCATTTTTTTTCCTTGCTATACAGTTGGGTATAGACTCTTAATTATTATAAACGTTCAATTAACCAAGGTTCTACGAGTGCCAGTGCATCTTTTAATGCAGCTGGATTATTTCCTCCAGCCATCGCCATATCAGGACGACCACCACCTTTACCACCAACAGGAATCGCAACAACATTAACCAACTCACCCGCTTTGACTTTGTTAGTTAAATCTTTAGTCACACCAGCAATCAAACTCACTTTGTCATCACCAACCGTGGTTGCTAATACAACGATGCCTGATTGCAGTTTGTTCTTCATTTCATCGACGCTATTACGTAACGTTTTAGGGTCAATGCCTTCCATGTAAGCAACAACTACTTTCACGCCGTTGATATCGATAGCTTGTTCAGTCAAGTTTGAACCTGCTTCACTTGCAGCTTTCGATTTAAGTTGTGCTAGCTCTTTTTCAAGCACTTTATTACGCTCTAGCGTTTGCAGGATTTTCTCGCCTAATGTGAATGAATCACCTTTAACAAGATCACAGGCTTTATTGAATTGCTCACGTAAGTTTTGCAATACATTACCAGCAGCATCACCCGCAGCCGCTTCAATACGACGAACGCCTGCAGCAGTGCCCGCTTCAGAAGTGATAATGAATAACCCCATATCACCCGTGCGTTGTACGTGCGTACCACCACATAGTTCAGTAGAGAAGTCCCCCATTTGAACAACACGCACCATATCGCCATATTTTTCACCAAATAATGCCATAGCACCTTGGTTTTTAGCTTCTTCGATACCCATCAATTTAGTTACAACTTCATAGTTATTGCGAATTGCTTGGTTAACGATGTAAGTGACTTTATTAAGTGCTTCAGCTGATACAGCTTCAAAGTGAGAGAAATCAAAGCGTAATTTCTCAGCATCACATAACGACCCTTTTTGAGTCACATGCTCACCTAAGATTTGGCGTAGCGCTTCATGTAATAAATGCGTTGCAGAATGGTGTAATGCAATTGATTTACGACGCTCAGCTTCTACTTCCGCGGTAACAGACTCCTTCACTTTCACAGAGCCCATGCTAACGTAACCAATATGTAAGAAAGCATCACCAGATTTTTTAGTATCAGTAACAACAAAAATACCATTGCTCAACTTAAGCACACCTGCATCACCAACTTGACCGCCTGACTCAGCATAAAATGGTGTTTCAGCGAGTACGATTTGTGCGTTATCACCTTCGACTAAACTATCAACAAACTGACCTTCTTTGATCAAGGCTGTTACGGTAGAAGTGCCGGTTAGCGCTTGGTAACCAATAAACTCAGTTTTATCTTCGATTTTCAATACATCGTTATAATCTTTACCGAAGTTATTTGCTGCTTGAGCACGTTTACGTTGCTCAGCCATTGCAGAATCAAATCCATCTTGGTCGATAGTTAGTTCACGCTCACGCGCAATATCTGCAGTTAAATCAGCAGGAAAGCCATAAGTATCATAAAGTTTGAAAACAACATCACCAGGAATAATAGATCCCTGTAAAGCATCTAATTCGTTATCTAGAATTTGTAAACCACGCTCGAGTGTTTTACCAAACTGCTCTTCCTCTAAACGTAAGATCTTTTCAACAAACTCTTGTTGTTGGCCTAGCTCAGGGTAAGCATCGCCCATTTGTTTAACTAGCTCTTCATAAACCCGGTAAAAGAACACCTCTTTTGCACCTAGTTTATGACCGTGACGAACTGCGCGACGAATAATACGACGTAATACATAACCACGCCCTTCGTTAGACGGCATCACACCATCGCAGATCAAGAAACCACATGAACGAATATGGTCAGCAACAACACGTAATGATTTATCTTGTAAATCTTGTGCGCCGGTTACATCAGCTACTTTTTGGATCAAACCTTGGAATAGGTCGATATCATAGTTTGAATGACCATTTTGAATAATCGCAGAGATACGCTCTAAGCCCATACCCGTATCGATAGATGGGTTAGGTAAATTTTCCATTGTGCCATCAGCACTACGGTTAAATTGCATGAAAACGATGTTCCAGATTTCAATGAAACGATCGCCATCTTCTTCAGGAGAGCCTGGAGGACCACCCCAAATGTGCTCACCGTGATCGTAGAAAATCTCAGAACATGGACCACAAGGCCCGGTATCGCCCATTGACCAAAAGTTATCAGACTCGTATTTCTTTTCAGGTGATTTATCACCAATGCGAATGATTTTATCTTCTGGTACACCGATTTTATTCGCCCATAATGAAAATGCTTCGTCATCACTTTCATAAACAGTCACAAGCAACTTTTCTTTTGGTATTTTAAGAACGTCAGTTAAGTATTCCCACGCAAAACCAATGGCATCTTCTTTAAAGTAATCACCAAAACTAAAGTTACCCAACATTTCAAAAAAAGTATGGTGACGAGCCGTGTAACCAACATTATCTAGATCGTTGTGTTTACCACCAGCACGAACACAACGTTGGCTTGAAGTTGCACGAGTATATGCTCTTTTTTCAGTACCTAAAAAGGTATCTTTAAATTGATTCATACCTGCATTAGTAAATAACAAGGTAGGGTCATTATCAGGGACGAGAGAACTACTGCTCACGGTTTGATGCCCTTTCTTACCAAAGAAATCCATAAATCCTTGGCGAATATCAGCGGTCGATTTAGTCATGACTTATTCCATGTAAAAGTGTCAATTTAGGTATTCTTAAAAAGTGAGTCTTTAAGGGCTAAATAGATGAAAAAAATAAATGGAGGCTAATATATCATGCTGATGGTGCGGGTGAAAGTAGGGATAAATAGAGTCTTGGCAATAATTTAGTCATTAATATACCCGTTCCGTATAAGCAAACCTGCGAACTTACCGTTTATAGGATTTTGATTATACCTGCCCCGCCCTTTTTTCATTAAAGTAAGCTTCAAACAAGTTTATTTATCAGCATCAGAGTAATCAATTTCATAAATATTCATGAACACATAAAACATTGCTTTTAATGGGTTTTTAATAGATTTTTAATGATAGCTTTTTGTAAGTTATAGAGGAAGTATCTAGCGATGTAGAAAAAGTGCCGCTATTTTTTACTGCTATCGCAGGACAATAGGAGTCTCGATGACTCGTTACTCCCTTTGTCGCGTAAATGTAGCACTTTATAAGAATTACTGGCGGCGCAGATAAATGCACACAAAAAAACGTTGAATAATTTGATTCAAAGGGAGGCAAGTATTGGTTATCCATCGATAACCAATACTTATTTATTCAGCGACTAATGTTTCAATGCGGTAAAAACCTTCGCCATTAATACCGAGTGTTTCCGCTAAAAACGGTAAACTATGTTGCATCTCTTTTTGTAACGTCCAAGGTGGATTAATCACAATCATGCCACTAGAGGTCATGCCTCTTTCTTCTTTATCCGCTTCAATCGCTAATTCATAGAGTTGAATATTTTTAATACCCGACGCTTTTAACGACCTTTCCATTTTATTAATCAAAGTACGTTTAACAACGGGATACCATAAAGCGTAAGTCCCTGTCGCAAAACGACGATGAGCAGCAATTAGCTTTTCAACTACTTCGTCATACTCTGTTTTAATTTCATAGGAAGGATCAATCAAGACTAAACCACGGCGCTCCTTAGGTGGCATATTAGCAACTAACCCTTGTAAGCCGTCTGTATTACTCATTTTAATACTGCGATCACCAGAAAAGTTAGCTCGCATGTTAGTAAATTCATTAGGGTGTAATTCAAATAAAAACATACGGTCTTCGTCACGACGTAACTGATTACAAATCATAGGAGAACCAGGATAAGACAATAATGCCCCTTCCCCATTAAATGCTTTCACTTGATCTAAATAACGTGTCACAGGAACCGGTAATTTAGTTAAGTTCCACAATGCACCGATACCGTTATTAAACTCACCTGTTTTTAACGATTGCGCAGAGTCTAATTGATAAGCACCACAACCAGAGTGTGTATCTAAGTAACAAAAAGCTTTGTCTTTTTGTAATAAGTAATCAAGGATAGAAGTTAATACAGTATGCTTTAAAACATCTGCAAAATTCCCAGCATGGTATGAATGGCGATAACTCAGCACAAAAACTCCAAAAAATTAAAAAAATGACTGCCGTAGTATAAAGAGTTTCGCGCTCTATTGCGCTAAAAAAGATAAGCTGGAAATTAGCCGCCTGTTATTACCCTGCGTCGCTCTCCCCCTTATTTTTAATAAAGTAGAATGCTTAAGCTAAACTAAGCCAAAAACACAAAAACAAACACTTTCATCTGTTTTCAATATTATTAATAACACTCAAGACCGCTTGTCATCGCACTCTCTACACTGTCCAATTTTAATGTTTTTAGTTACGTGACTGTTTTTACAAGCTTTAACTTTTTAGAAACGTCTTGACCAATCTTTCTCTCAATGCAGACTTCTTGAGTCAGCAAAGTCAGTGCAATGGGGATCTACAGCACATATCAATTTTCAGGTGAATTTTTCAGTGGTATTATAGGTGGGTTATCCTATAAACTAGTGGCTAGTAGTGGCTTATTTTTATGCTTAACAGGGTTAATGATTGTCTGGTTTATACTGTCTCTTGGCATGCATAACCCAAGCAAAATTGGTACTTTTACGCTTGCACTTTTATATTGACATCAAGCATAGAAGATCAACAACAAGCCAATATACTCATTAGCGATTGCTAGCATTAGAGGGCGCGTTAGAAGTTGTTGTTATTGCAAAAGAGCAAATTGTTTATACCGAAGTAAATAAACGATTTATATCAAAGCGAATACACAGCGTTTTCAACGACAACAAGCGCAATACATTTTAGGTAATAGTTAAATCACTATTACAATCAAATATTTTACATAAATAAGTCGAAATAGCGGAGCAAAAACATGTTTAACCGTAGTGTAAACAAAGTAGTCCTAGTAGGTAACCTAGGTAAAGATCCAGAAATGCGTTACACCCAAAATGGTGGCGCAGTGGCAAACTTTTCAATCGCAACCACTGAAAGCTGGAAAAACAAACAAACAGGTGAATACGAAAATAAATCTGAATGGCACAACATTGTTGTATTCGGTAAATTCGGCGAAATGGTCGGCCAGTACCTGAAAAAAGGTGCAAAAGTTTACGTTGAAGGTAAATTACAAACTAACAAATGGCAAGGTCAAGACGGTCAGGATCGTTACAAAACTGAAATCATTGCTAACGACATCCAAATGTTAGATGCACGCTCTCAAAATGCAGGCCAAGGTCAACCATACCAAGGTGGACAGCAGCAACCAGGTGGTTACCAAAACGCACCACAACAACAAGCTGCTCCAGCACAATCTTGGGGTAATGCACCACAACAGCCACCAGCACAACAAGCAGCACCTAGAATGGCACCAGCTTATCAGCCACAACAAGCGCCGCAGCCTTCACAACCTGCTCCGCAACAGGCACCTGCGCCACAACGCCCAGCACCACAAGCTCAACCAAAACAAGAGCCGGCTGCGTTTAACGAACCATCAATGGATTTTGATGATGATATTCCTTTTTAGAATTGAGTTATCTTTTTAAGTTAATTTGTTAAATTTTTGAATAGTAAAAACCTAGCACTGCTAGGTTTTTTTATGTCTGTAATTTGAAGTGTTAAATTCACCTGACTTTATTTGAGTTGATGCTTTCAAATAATCAATAAGTTCATATATATCTCACCTGCAGTATTTGCACTATAAATATTACAATGCCCTACGCTTTTAGATGATTAAAAATTTACAAGTGAACTATAGCTCTTTGTTTTATCGATAAACCAACGTAAAGTAATAGTAATATTTTAATCATTAACTCTTGTCGTATTTCCACCGTTAAAATGACATTTTGTGAGTTAATAAAGCTGTTATACCTAAGGAGAATGTATGGAATGGTACTATTGGGTCATTGTTTTTTTTATTATTGTTGGTGTTTATTCGCACTACACAACAAAATGGCGTAGAGAGCGTCTAATGGAAAAATATGGAGATTCAGTATTAGTTGAAAAGCTAATGTCAAAAAGTTTTTGGCAAGGTCAAACTGAAGGTCAATTAATTGATTCTATTGGGAAGCCTAGAGATATTGATCAAAAAGTATTAAAAACCAAAACCAAGAAAGTTTGGAAATATAACGAAACAGGAAAAAATAGATACGCCTTAAAAATCACATTAGAAAATGGTGAAGTCGTAGGTTGGGATAAAAAATAGGTATAATCGGGTAGCTGGAGGTATCTAACCTCCAGCCCCACACTAACCTGCATGAGGCTCCGCACAGGGCGGTTCATCTTATGATGAGTAGTGAATATTAATCTACAAATCCTTTAATGACATCAATCCTTGCCTGGCTAAAAACTCATTACTGATCGCACTATTGATCCCTTTGGTTTTCGCTAACTTATGTTTACTCACAGTTTTAGCACTTTTAAATTCATGAGACTGAAAAGCCAAGGCAGTTATAGACCAGTGCCTGACTGGTTAAGTTACCAATCGGGTGTTAAGCCCCCCAGATAAGAGCATGTACTTTATTTATACTGCTACATCATTTACGGTGACCATTAGATCACGTGGTTTCACTAACTCACCTCTAGCCTACGCCTCATATGATATTCTTGTTCATCAGCTCGCAAAGTTGCTAGCGGCTTCCTCCGACCCCATCCTCACGGATAAGCCCTTGCCATTCGGTAGTAGTTAGCGTTTAATCATTTAATTGATTAAACGGTGACCTTCCTACAGAGGACTTTCACCTCATTATTTCATGCCCATACTGGGCGTACACAACGGTTAAAGCGGGACAAAAAAGTTTGCGGTTTCGCCCCTCAACATTTTAGCAAATAATTTTTTCCCCTTAACAGGGCTTTTATACGTAGGACTGTATCCATGGAAGATTCACTATTAAGAATCCTAAAAAAGTTTTTACTTGTTGCTATTGGCTCAGGCTTATTAAGTAATGCACTCTATATACACGGCTTAGCTTACTATGAAGGGTATATCGATAGGCTTGGATTTGAATATGATTTTTTTCCTTTGCCCAGTTCGGATGTTCTATTTTGGACCTATTACGCAAGTAGGGAGTTAGGAGCTAGCTCTATAGTTGCAATTACTAAATTTAAACTACCAATTATATTCATTGTTGTGGGAGTAGTTTATTTTTTATCTAGGGTTTGGATGGAGTCATCGAAGAAAAGAGTCACTAACCCAATAAAAAAGGCAAGAAAAAATAATATTAAGTTGTTTAAAAAAATATATAAGTTTAGAGCAGGTCATAAAGCTATATTTTATTCTGTATATATTCCTATTAGATGGTTAATTTTAAAAGAGCAGTCTTTAATGGCTTTTATTGCTTCCTATTTCTTTTTAGTTTTTTTGTTTTTTATCCCAATTTTTTTGTTTATTTGGGTTTACTTTCCAATGGTAGGTTTAGATCACGGTAGAAGCGTTGCCGAATCAAGGATTGAATTTTATAAAGCCCACCTTTGTGGTGATAAAGATGATTATTGGGATGAATGTGTAGCTTTTGATACAAAGCATCTTAAAAATTACAATACTCCAGATCGCGTCGAAGGTCGTCTTATGCTAAGGAGTGGTAATTTACTAGGTGTGTTTACAGAGAAAGGTCCAGTGGTTATTACAATGCCAAATAACTATTACTTAGAAACAAAAAAGAACCCGTGTTTTGGTGGTTGTGAAGTCAAATAACGTATAATCGGTGCTGGAAGTGTCTAACCTACAACACCCACACCAACCTGCATATACCAATAGTGTCAGGTCTTGCTTTTTGCCTGTGCAAGCAATTCACTAACAAGTACCAATTGGGTCAGATCTTGCCTTTTGCCTATGTAAAGCTTTTCACTAATAAATAAAGTCGATACTCAATATGGCTACGTCAATTTCCCCCGTTAAGTTTTTCTGCTTAAATCAGTACTTTTAGTAAACTAAGGTATGGAGCAATTTATGCGACAGCATAGCTATATGAGAAAGTAGGTCATGGGGGTAGGTATTGTCTTTTACCTACTTTCTTCTTCTGATAAGAAAAAGGTAATCGCCTACATCGCGAAATACCAAGTAATTAAATATCAGATAGCCTTGATAAATGCGGACGTATCGGCGACTCCTCTCGTTAAACCTTCTAAATTAATCAATATCTTTAGCAAGTTTACTGCACTCGTATTAAATTAAATAACGATACAACCTATTAGCTGGTGCTAAGAAGGTTATGATTACTTTATTATGGAAGTTGATTTTTTAAACCATTTTCCGCTGTATGAGTTACTCTACAAACCTCGTTATATTTTCTCTGGTTTGGCTGTCATAAGGATTCAATGATGAATATAGATAAAGCAAAAAAACGTATCGCGAAGCAAGTTAAAAAAGGATTTAACGGCTACCCTCAGATCTCACTAGCGTATTTTGGTCAAACGTCGGATTCTGCAACTAAAGTCATCGTTTCATTCACTGCGGATGAGAACGCTAAACCACAAGACCAAACGTTTTTGAGTGAAAATGACGCGCGGGAAGACGAAACGATTCAATCGACGTTAGTAAAAATAATTGAACGAACGGATGCTAATACGGTTATTGAAATCGATGGTGTTTCGATCATTAATTAAAAAATAAAAAAGTGAATGGGGTCAAATCTTACTTTTTTCCTTTTTAAAATATGGCATCAAAAACTCATAATAAAGATGAAGGACTTTCAGCAACAGTAAACAGGACGTTTGCTGTAAGTTCATTCAGCGCATGGACGCGCTGTATGAAATGGTGCGTTAGGAAAGCCCTTTATTGTTTGGGCAAGAAAGCGAATCGGTGACAGCTTTCTTTGAATCTTTTATAGGTATAGGTTCTTTGCTGTTCAAAGAAAGTAGAGTCGCCGACAGGGCGAAATACCAAGCTGAAAATATTAATGTAACTCGTTGAGCGCAGACGAACCCACACTCAAAATGGCTACCACTCTCCCGCCGTTGAGCTTTCCCAAACGATGAAGGACTTTCAGCAACAGCAAACAGGACGTTTGCTGTAAGTTCATTCAGCGCATGGACGCGCTGTATGAACTGGTGCGTTAGGAAAGTCCTTTATTGTTTGGGTAAGAAAGCGACTCGGTGTCAGTCTCTTTGCCTACTTTCTCTTCTGATAAGAGAAAGTAGGGTCGCCGACAGGGCGAAAACACAGTAAATAAAAATCAATATGACCGGAAGAGCGCAGACGAAGACCAATACTAACAAAAAAATAGAAGCCTATTGAGGCTAAAAAAAACGCATGCCTAATTGCTTAGACATGCGTTTATATTATTTCAAATATCGTTAGATAAACTTGTTTAATTTTATTTAGCTTAGTTTAGTTCAGCTCAGTAGTAACCAACGTCAAGGCATTAATGAATATTATGTCATTCAGTAAAAAACTAAACTATCTATTAAAACAACCACTTAACTTAAAGTGCTGTTTCTAAGATTTGACGAGAACGTGCTAAATCTATTGTGCCGTTTTCACCAAGCTTAGTCATACCATGCGCTTCTAAACTTACCATTGCAGTATCAACATCAGCTTGTGTTAAGTCGATTTCGCTTAACGATACAGGTGTTTTCATTGCAGAGAAAAAGGCTTTTGTTTGTTCGATAGCTGCATCAATACGTGCATCATCAGAACCTTCAGTAATATTCCAAATACGCTCAGCGTACTGTAATAATTTTGCTTTTTTCTCTTCACGACATACTTGCATGACTGCTGGTAACACGATGGTTAAACTACGGCCGTGGTCAACGCCAAAGTTACCCGTTAGTTCGTGACCAATCATGTGTGTTGCCCAATCTTGAGGAACACCTACACCAATCAAACCGCTTAGTGCTTGAGTCGCAGCCCACATTACGTTGGTACGCGCTTCCATATTTTGTAAGTCAACAATCAGTTTTGGGCCTTCTTCAACTAATGTTAATAGAATGCCTTCTGCAAAACGATCTTGGATTTTTGCATTAACTGGGTACGTTAGGTATTGCTCCATTACATGAACAAATCCATCAACAACACCATTAGATGTTTGGCGTTCAGACAAGCTCAATGTAGTTTGAGGGTCTAGTACTGCAAATTGAGGACGTACAAGTGGATTACCAAATGCTAATTTTTCTTTACCACGAGTAACAACAGCACCTGCGTTTGTTTCTGAACCCGTCGCAGGTAATGTCAAAATACAGCCTAATGGTAATGCTGTTTCAATCTTGCCTTGTTTAGCAAGAATATCCCACGCTTCTTCACCTTCAAAGTTCACTGCAGCTGCAATAAATTTAGTACCGTCAACAACAGAACCACCGCCTACTGCTAATAAGTAATCAAAACCTTCTGCACGAATACGCTCAACCGCTTTCATTAATGTATCGTATTGTGGGTTTGGCTCAATACCTGAAAACTCATCCCAGTTATGGTCAGCAAGTGCTGTAACTACTTGGTCGTAAACGCCGTTGCCCTTAATAGAACCGCCACCATAAGTTACTAATATTTTTTTGTCTTTTGGAATACTGTTAGTGATTGCTGCAATTTGACCTTGACCAAAATGGATTGCGGTCGTGTTGTGGTAACTAAAATTGTTCATCTATTACTCCTTTAAAACGATTGTTGGACTCAAGTAATAAGTGCAATCGTTTATTAAAAAATTTTTGTATTGCTGAAAAACGAGATATTTGAATACATGATATTTGAATATATCGAATCGACTTTCATAAAAGCCCTATACGCTTCAGCTTTACATTTTGATCAAATATGAAAACAACATGGGCCAAATATTGATCGGATATGGCACATCGAAATAATTATCATTCGAATTAAATTGCACACAACTTAATTGTGCGGCAATTATATCTCGCATTGAAACGACAACGCAAGTATATTGTGCACAATGTAATTATTTAACGGATTGAATATGAGTAGCGATAAGGCAGAATTAAAAGTGAGTAAAAGTGAAGAGGTGGGTGATAGTTTAGTTGATGAGAGTTCCGTAGGTAAGAGTTCAGTGGGTAATAGTTCAGTTAATAACTGTTCAACTAATCATTGCTCAATAGTTGAGCCCGGTTCTAACTTAGCCATTGAAAAGCAACTTTGTTTCTCTTTATACAGCACAGCCAATGCCATTGTTCGCGCGTATCGCCCGATGTTGAAAGCACTTGATTTAACTTACCCTCAATATCTAGTGATGATTGTGCTTTGGAGTAATAACGGGATCAATGTAAAAGATCTCGGGCAGATATTACATTTAGATTCCGGCACCTTAACGCCTTTATTAAAACGCCTCGAAAGTAAGCAAGTATTAATGCGAAAACGCGGTGAAGATGATGAACGCGTACGTGAAATCTTTTTAACTGCACAGGGTATTAACTTAAAAAAACAAGCTGAAGCCGTCCCAGAACAGATGTTATGTAAAGCTAAATTACCTTTGCAAGAATTACTCGAGTTAAAAAAAGGCTGTGATAGATTATTTGAAAATTTAACTGAAGAATAATTGGTACAATCATAATAGATGACGGTTTTATTTTCTAATATTGGTAAGCATTTTTTACAATAAATAACCTAAGGTACTCACTTATCTCAGTTTTATATGTAATGCGAAACAGCAACTAAATAATAAAATAACTAACTATTTTATCATTTAGTTGTCACATGCTTTCTCTAGACTACTCGTTTTTACATACAGAAGGATAAAGTGAATGAAAGGTTCTATTTCTCGTCGTGACTTCCTCATTTTAACAGCGAAAGGTGCAGGCGCAGCGGTTGTATCATACGGTTTAATGGGTTGTGCTACCGATGATGATGATGACAATCAAACAAACAATAGTATTCGCTTCAATCATGGTATCGCCAGTGGTGATCCTTTAATGGATGCCATTATTTTGTGGACACGCATAACACCAAGTAGCGATGGTGAGATAACCGTGTCTTGGGAGATAGCAATAGATCAGGCTTTCACTCAATTAGTTAACACTGGTAATACCACCACCAGCGCAGCAAGAGATTATACAATTAAAGTAGATGCTATCGGTCTTTCGGCTAGCACTACTTATTATTATCGTTTCATCTGTAATGGCACAACGTCTTCAATAGGTACCACTAAAACCTTACCCGATGGCTCGCCTGATTCTGTTAAATTAGCGGTGTTATCTTGTGCGAACTACCCTGCAGGATTTTTTAACGTTTATAACTTAGCGGCGCAACAAGATGATTTAGATGCCGTATTACATCTCGGTGATTATATTTATGAGTATGGCCGAGGTGAGTACGGAAGTGATAATGCCGAGACATTAGATCGTCAAGTATTACCGGCAACTGAGATCTTTAGTTTAAGCGATTATCGTACTCGTTATGCCCAATACCACAGCGATCCTGATTTACAATTACTACACAGTAAAGTGCCTTTTATTACCGTTTGGGATGACCATGAAGTGGCTGATGATACTTGGAGTGACGGTGCTGGAAATCATAATGAAGGTGAAGGCAGTTTTGAAGATCGTAAGCTCGCAGCGTTACAAGCTTATTTTGAATGGTTACCTATCCGCCCTTGGAGTGAAGGTAATTATGCAGAAATCTACCGTCAATTTTCATTTGGTGATCTCGTTGATTTATATATGTTAGATACACGTGTTCTAGCACGAGAAAAACAACTCGATTACGCTGATTATTTCGATGGTAGTGTTTTGTTTGATGAAGCGACGTTTAACCAAGATCTCTATGAAACTGAAAGAACTATGCTGGGCACAGAGCAATTACAATGGCTTAAAGATAGCGTAAGTGTGAATAATGGTCGCTGGCAATTATTAGGTCAACAAGTGTTAATGGGTGAAATGAAGTTGCCTGGTGCAGTTGCATTAAATGCTATGAGTACTACGGATTATGCTGAGTTAGGACCATTATCTTTGTTAGCTGGGCGTATTAAAGCAGGTGACCCTACCATAACCGCAGATGAGCAAACTTACTATGAAGCCAATGCAGACAAACTCACTGCTGATTCACTTAGTTTATTATCTTTTCCTGAACTGCCATATAACTTAGATGCATGGGATGGGTATGCGACAGAAAGAGATAAAATATTGGCGCTCTTTAATGACGCGTCAAAAAATTTAGTGGTAGTGGCGGGTGATACGCATAATGCGTGGGCAAATGAGTTGTCTAATAGCGATGATAAAATTGTCGGTGTTGAGTTTGCAACGGCTTCTATTTCCTCCCCCGGCCTTGAGTATTATTTAAGTATTAGCGATGATGCAATAGAAAGTACAGAGGATGTTTTTGTGTCTTTGATTGAGGGGCTTAAGTATTCAAATGCTAAAGATAGAGGCTTTTTAACACTCACCTTCACTCAAGAGAAGGTTGAAAGCCAATGGCATTATGTCGACACTATTCTTAGTTCAGAGTACGCAGAGCTGACTGATCGACTTAAAGTCGCCACTAGTCATGCAGATGAGCCTGGCTTAACGTTCTCATAAACTTAGCTTAAACATAGCGGCAATAACTAATATAACTAATATAACT